>CBFGVM010000490.1:0-3105 GCA_965652015.1 uncultured Alphaproteobacteria bacterium | reverse complement strand
CCGATCTTCGGCACCGCCCAGAAGTGCGTGGTCATGCCGCCGGTCTCGGTGCCGACGAAGCAGACGAGATCGGCGCCGTTGACCACGCGGTTGGCGCTCTCGCGCGAATACGTGCCGACGACTCCGACCGACAGCGGATGATTGCCCGGGATCGCATCTTTGCCGTTGAGCGAGGTGGCGACCGGGATCTGCAGCGCTTCCGCGAGCGCCACGAGTTCGCCCGAGGCGCCCGAGGCGCGCACGCCTCCGCCCGCGACGATGACCGGGCGTTGCGCGTCCTGCAGGGACTTGAGCGCGGCCATGACGCTCTCCTCCTCCGGCGCCGCACGATACGGCGGCACGCGTGCAAACTGCGGCTCGCACAACGGCTCCATCTCCGCTTCCTCGGCGTCGATCTGTCCCTCGTTGCCGCGGAACTGCAGATGCACCGGACCGGGCGTGCCCGAGGTCGCCACGCGAAACGCCTGGCGCACCATGTCGGGAAACCGCGCCACGTCGTCGATCGTCGCGTTGAACTTGGTCACCGGCTCGAACGCCGGCACGTCATCGATTTCCTGGTAGACCTTGCGGAACTTGGTCTTCGGGTCGCGCCCGCCGGTCATGGCGATCACCGGCGAGTGCGCGAGCCAAGCGTCGCGCAACCCGGCCGCCAGGTTGAGCGCGCCGATCACCTGTGCCGCGCAGACGCCGGGTTTGCCGGAGGCGCGTGCGTAGCCGTCGGCCATGTAGGCGGCGGCCTTCTCGCCGTGCACGTGCAGGCGCTTGATGTCGGTGCGGCCCTCCATTACGGCCATGGTTTTGCGCAGCACCGCCGGCACGTGAAAGACGTGGGTGACGCCATAGCCGTTGAGCATCTCGGCGAGGCATTCCGCCCCGCTCATTTTCCGATTGTGTCCGAGCATGGAGAGCCTTTCCGAAGGCGTGACGATCTCTGGCGCAGGCGTCAGGGCGGATCGTGGCGTGCCGGCGCGAGACTCCCTCCGCGATGCAGCCAAGTCACCGAGACGAATGCCCCGAGCCACGACCCGAGCGCCGCGAACGCGACGTAGACGGCGTTCTCGGTATAGCTGATCACCGCAAAGGCCGACAGCATGTACCAGACCGCGCTCCAGTTCGCAGCCCACACTCGCCGCCTGCTGCTTACTGCGGCGTTGAAGAACACGTAGGCCGCGTCGGTTGCGGCCGTGGAGGCAAGCACGCCTAGAGCGATCAGCGGGTTGATGGCAAGGTCCATGGTTGCATCTCGAGGATGTGAATCGGCTACGATGAGCAACGGACGTATCCGATGGGGAGGGCCGCGTGAAGACCAGCAAGGACCGCATCCTCACTACCCACACCGGCAGCCTACCGCGGCCAAAACCGTTGATCGACCTCATACTCGAACGCGAGCAGGGCGGCGCGGTCGATGCCGCCGCATTCGAGACCGAAGTCGCGAAGGCGGTGAACGAGGTCGTCGCCAAGCAGCTCGCCGCCGGCATCGACGTGGTCAGCGACGGCGAGATGAGCAAGCCGTCATATACGACTTACATTCGCCACCGCGTCGCCGGCATCGAGCCGGACCCGCGCGCCGCCGAGAAGGGGCGCGACATCATGATCGGGCGCGATCTCCTGGCGCATCCGGATTTCGCCGACCGCCGACGCAACTTCGCTGACTTGCCGTTTCCCGGCTGCGTCGGCCCGCTACGCTACCAGGATCGCAGCGCGCTCGACCGCGACCTCGCCCGCCTGAAGACGGCCGCGAGCAAGGCAAAGCCCATCGACGTGTTCATGACCGCGCCCTCCCCCGGCATCCTGACGCGGTTCATCATCAACCTGCACTATCCGAGCGAGGACGCCTACGTGGCGGCGCTCGCGGACGCGATCAAGACCGAGTATCGGGCGATCGTCGAAGCGGGCTTCGTGCTGCAGATCGATGCGCCCGACCTCGCCTCGGCGCGCAACAATCAGTACCGGCACCTGAGCGACGACGAGTTCCGCAAGATCGCCGAGCGCAACATCGAAGCGCTCAACGCAGCGACGGCCGGTTTGCCGGCCGATCGCATGCGGCTGCACATCTGCTGGGGCAACTACGAGGGACCGCACACCCACGACCTGCCGCTGACCAAAATCATCGACATCGCCTTCAAGGCGCGCCCGCAGGCGATCAGCATCGAAGCCGCCAATCCACGCCACGACCATGAATGGGAAGATCTGAAGGGCGTCGCTATTCCCGAAGACAAGATTCTCATCCCGGGAGTTATCGACTCCACGACGAACTTCGTCGAGCATCCGCGGCTGGTGGCACAGCGCATCGCTCGCTACGCCGAGCTCATAGACCGGGAGCGGCTTATCGCCGGCGTTGATTGCGGTTTCGGCACCTCGGTCCGGCGCGATCCGATGGTGGCCGACAGCATTGTTTGGGCCAAGTTGCGCGCGCTCAGCGAGGGTGCGGCGATCGCCAGCAAGCGCCTATGGAGTTGAGCGGCGCCGCGACTCCGTAGCCTGCAGGGAGCGAAGTGCATGCGCGCGGCCTCGCCGCCCGCTATGAAAGCGCGAGGTCATCGGAGCTGCAGCTCGTCACTTGATCGCCAGCGGATTGGTCGGCGAGCCGACCGCACCGGTGATCGGGATCGCCGGCGCGACGAACATGAATTCGTAGACCTTGTCGGCCGCGCAATCCTCGGCGAGATCCTTGAGATAGAAGATCTCGCCCATGGTCATGCCCATGATCGGGATGGTGATCCAGTGCCAGGGCTGGTTGATGCCGTCCGCGGTGTTGTTCGGCCGCACCTCGCATCCCCAGGTGTCGCTGGCGAGCGCGGCAAGCTCCGTGCGTGCTACCCATTCCAGCGTCTCGAAGGCGAAGCCCGGCGCGTCGCCGCCGGGGTAGCCATCCCAGCTGCCGGCTTTGAGGCAGCGCTCCATCTGCCCCGTGCGCACAATGACGTAATCGCCGCGTTTGACCGCCACCCCCTGGGCCTGCGCGGTGCGATCGAGATCCTCGCAAGTGATGCCGTAGCCGTCCTCGAGACAGTCCTTGCCGAGCGCGCGCCCCACGTCGAGGAGGACGCCGCGGCCGACCATCTTGTTCTTGGTCTTCTCGATGCCGCACTTCTGCGCGCCGGC
>CBFGVM010000489.1:0-3139 GCA_965652015.1 uncultured Alphaproteobacteria bacterium | reverse complement strand
GTCGCGATCTTGGTCGCGGTGTGCAGATGACCGTCCCAGCGCTTGGCAAACGGTGCGGGCAAATCGAACTGATCCAGCACGCGCGCGACGATGTGATTGACGATGTCGTCGATCGTCTGCGGATGATTGTAGAACGCCGGCACCGGCGGCACGATCGTCACCCCCATGCGCGCGAGCTTGAGCATGTTCTCGAGATGCACCTCGGAAAGGGGAGTCTCGCGCACGACAAGAACGAGGCGCCGGCGCTCCTTGAGCACCACGTCGGCGGCGCGGTGGACGAGGTGCTCGCCGTAGCCGTTGGCGATGCCGGCGAGCGTATGCACCGAGCACGGCATGACCGCCATGCCGTCCGTCTTGAACGAGCCGGACGAGATCTCCGCTCCCATATCGCCGGGGCTATGCACGACGCTGGCAAGCGACCGCACGTCTTCTACGGTGTAGCGGGTCTCGTGCTCGAGGGTGCGCTGCGCCCACTTGCTGATGATGAGGTGGGTTTCGACCTCGCTTCCCTTGAGCGCCTCGAGCATCCGCACGCCGAAAATGGCGCCGGTCGAGCCGGTCATGCCGATAATGAGCCGCCGCATGCAATCCCTCGCTTCCTTGTCGACCCCGCGAGGGGACGACCGGACAGATCGTTGTATAGGCTGAATCAGTCCTTGAACAGATGCCCGAACTTCTCCTGGGCCATGCGGCGCTCCTCCGGCGTCGGCACGTTCACCTTCGGGAATTTGTCGCGCCAGTGCCAGGGGCGGCACGCATCGATGACTGCGCGGCTGTTGGTGTAGTCGCCGGCCGCCTTGCGCTCGGGCTCGATGCGCGGATCGAGCGGCGTCGACCAGGCGTTGCGGATGATGTCGATCGAAGTGGCGGGGTCCGAGCGGGTGAGCATGGCCCACACCACCTCCTCGAGATTGGACACGTCGATATCGTCGTCGACGACGATAACGTAGCGCCCGCAATAGGCGCCGACGTGACACATGGCGGCCATGTGGCCGGCCTGCTTGGCGTGACCCGGATAGCGCTGGTTGACGGCGATCGCGAGTAGGAGCCGCGCATTGCCGACCTCGTGGGCCCAGGCGGCGGTGATGCCGGGCACACCCGCCTTCGCGATGTTCTCGCGCAACAGCGCCGAGCGGACCACGGACCGATAGCGACAGATCTCATCCGGCGGGCGCTGGGGCACGCAGCCGAGCAGGATCGGATTGTTGCGATAGTAGATGCCTTTGATGTCGAGCACCGGTTCGGGGCGCACATCGCTCGCGTAATAGCCGGTCCACTCGCCAAACGGCCCTTCAATCCGCTCGTTGCCGGGCTCGACGAAGCCCTCGATCACGATCTCCGCATTGGCCGGGATCGGCAAACCGGTGACGGGAGCTTTGATGACCTCGACGGGCTTTCCCCGCACCCCGCCTACGATCTCGTATTCGCTCACCCCGTATGGCACTTCGCTCGAGGCCATCAGAAAGGTCATGGGGTCGCCGCCGCAGACCACGGCGACCGGCATCGGCGCGCCGCGCGCCTGATACTTGTCGCGCATCTGGCGGCCGTGCTTGCCCGGCGAGATGTAGAAGCCTGCGGTCTTGGCGTCATGGATCATCACCCGGTAGGTTCCGCAGTTGACCCAGCCCTCGTCGGGATCGCGGGTGATGTTGAAGCTGCCGGTGCCGATATAGCGTCCGCCATCGCCCGAGTGCCATTTGGGTGCGGGGAAGATTGTGACGTCGACGTCGTCTCCGCGCATGACGTTTTCGAAGATCGGACCGTCGTCGACGTATTTGGGCGCGATGCGCGGCATCGGGCCCAAGAAACTGGTGCGGAGCCCTTCGCTGAGCTCGAGCTTGCTCAACTCGGTGGGAAAGCCGAGCGTCATGTTCTTGCGCTTGCCGCCGAAGAAGTTGATCAGCACACGGCTGCCTTCGAGCGTTCCGGGCACCTCGCTGAACACGAAACAGGGCGCGCTGTCGTCGTGCGTCGCCACGCCCGCGACCACGCCGATGTCCTGCTCCCAGGTAAGCCCGCTCACCTCCTTGACATCGCCGAGCTTGCGCGCTGGCTCGAGCCATTGCCGTAGGTCATCGTAGGCAAGCCGCGGCTCGATATTCGAGCGCGCCCTGACATCGGAGCCTTTCACAGGCGCGGCGGCAGTCGCAGTCAGCGCGGGGTCAGGTTGTGCGGTCATCACGTCCTCCAGTCCGGAAGCTTACACGTGGGGTCGGCCCCGCGCTTCCTCTCGCGATGCATCGTTTCGTATGCAGGGATGTAACCCGCAGCAACACGCATTGCCGAGGTTTGTACAACAGCTGATAGCAGCGCACATCGCTCGAATACTGACTGCCAACCGGGATCATGCCCATGTCTTCCTTAACGCACGCCCTTCCCGCCCTCTCTCTATCGGCGACGCTCTTCATGTGTTGCGCGGTCGCGGCGCATGCGGGTCCGGTCGATTGCGAGCTCAATAAGGTCGCCCTTGCGCGGGTCGATACCAAAGAAGCGCGAGTCAACTTCATCGCCGGACTGAGCAAGCCAAAGTCCGGCTGTCCGTCCGGCGAGAGCGCCTGCAGGCTGAGGGCGTACGTGGTGCCGAGAGACGAAGTTCTCGTCGACGCGACCGACGGTCCCTACATGTGCGCGTTCTTCAAGTCACAAGTCGGCACCGAGACGAGAGGTTGGTTGCCACGCGCGGCGGTTCAAATCCTGCCGCCCGAGCCTGCGCCCGCTCGGAAATGGGACGGCAAGTGGCGGCGCGACCGAGAAGCGCAGATCGTCATCACCTCCCATCAAGATGATTTGGAGGTCTCGGGCGAGGCGGTGTGGGGCAGCCACGACCCGCAGCGGGTCAAGAGGGGCGCAGTCCACGTCGGCGAGCTCAACGGCAAAGGCAGACCACGGGGTCAGATCCTGGCCATCGGTTATGATCCCGATCGATCAGCTTTTCCGTCCGCGAAGGATGCAGCGCCGGCGGACTGCGCCGCCAAGCTTGAGCTCTATGGCCGATATCTGGTGGTCGAGGACAACCGGGGTTGCGGCGGTCTGAACGTGAGCTTCACCGGGATCTATGTGCAGGTGAAGTCGCTCAAACGATTAGGCCGTGATTAACGGGCCTGGAAGCCGGATTCCTGAATCAATCGCGCCGAGTTGG
>CBFGVM010000488.1:0-3151 GCA_965652015.1 uncultured Alphaproteobacteria bacterium | reverse complement strand
CTGTCGCTGCTGTCGCTGCTGACTTCGCCGCTGCCACGCTGCTGCGTAAAATAAAACCCCCGGCGCAGGGCCGGGGGCTACGGGAAAACTCGCTGGTCGGATGACCGACCTTCCCGCCACGTCAGGACACCTTGAGATTCTCCGCCGATGTCTTGCCGCGATTGGTCACGAGCTCGTATTCGACAGTCTGACCTTCATTGAGCGTGCTGAGACCAGCGCGCTCCACCGCCGAGATATGGACGAACACGTCCTTGTCTCCGCTTGAAGGCCGAATGAACCCGTAGCCTTTAGTTGGGTTGAACCATTTGACGGTGCCCTTCTGCATCGTCTGTCTCCTAGTCAGTGAAGTCTCGAGTGACCGAAGCACGACCGCATCGCTGCAGACCGCGCCACAACCCGGGTTTTGGGAAGATCCGAAACGAATGCGGCCGATCGGCACGCAGCGGCCGGAGCGGCCAAAATCCGAATTATGAGACAAGAAATACGAAAAATGCGGCCTTAGCAAGGCTTCCGGGTCGCATTGCCGGCTGTGCGCCGCCTTCGCACCATGCGAGGACATGGCCAAGCGGCTGCGGCCAAGAAAGATTTCCGTAATCCAGGCCTCCGGAACTTGGCCCCGCATCGATTCGTCGGCGATTGGCACGGGCGCCTTATCGCGCCGCCGCGGAATTCCCCGCGGTCTTTTGTGTTATGATCCATCAAAGGCCAACTCAGGGGGAGACACATGGCCACACTGACATCAGACCCACGCGTCGTGCCGGCAGGCGAGCCGAAGCTGATCGTCCCACCGCTCGCTTCGTTCTATTCATATACCCGTGACTTCTCGTGGTTGGTCGTGCGCCTCACGGCGGGTGGAATGCTGCTGGTCCATGGGATCTTTAAGGTGATGCCGATGGCGGAGAAGGGCTTTGCCGCCACCATCGACGCTTTCGCCCAAGGCAGCATGGCCCGCCGCGGGATCGAGCCCGCGCTCTACGCCGCCTATGCGGTGTTCTTTCTCGAGACGATCGGCGCGGTAATGATCATGCTCGGGCTGTTCACCCGCTTCATCGCGGCTGCGGCCGCCATCGAATTCGCGGTCATCACGTTCGTGGCGCACTGGCCGCAAGGCTTCCAGTGGTCGAGGGGCGGATGGGAATACCCGCTGTTCTGGGGCCTCATCCTCTTCGCCATCGCCTTGCGCGGCGGCGGCCCTTATTCCCTCGACCGCAAACTCGGTTGGGAGCTGTAGCCGTAGCCGGTCGGGGAATCCTCTCCCTGCTGCCATCGCTGACCGGCCCACCCGGCGCTACTGCGCTGCGCCCACCTTCTCGGCGTGCCCAGCCAGTTTCGAGCGCCGCCACAACCCGCCCACGATCAGAACCAAGATCGCGCCGAGAAGAGCGGCGAACAGCACGACATAATGGAAGCCGTCAGGCCCGAGCCGAGGCTCGAGATGGCCCTGGATGACCGGATCGGTGGCGATGACTTCGCCGACGATCCAGCCGAGCAGCGCGGCCCCGGCCCAGACCAGAATCGGGAAGCGGTCGAGCAATGCCATGATCAGCGCGGAGCCGGCGATGATCAGCGGAATACTGATGCCGAGGCCGATCACCAGCAGCGCCATATTGCCCTTGGCTGCGGCGGCAATTGCAATGACGTTGTCGAGGCTCATAACGATGTCGGCGATGGCGACGATCCGCACCGCCCGCCACAGGTGCTCAGTTGCCTCGGTCTCGTTCTCGTCTGCACCCTCCGGCACCAGCAGCTTGGCCGCGATGTAGAACAGCGCGAGCCCGCCCACGATCTTGAGCCAAGGCATCAGCATCAGCGCCGCCACGAAAACGGTGAAGACGACGCGCAGCAACACCGCAACACCTGCGCCCAGGATCATGCCCCACACCCGCTGCCGGTGAGGCAACCCGCGACATGCCATTGCGATGACGACCGCGTTGTCGCCGGATAGCAGGATGTTGATCCACATGATCTGCAGTAGCGCAACCCAAAATGCGGCGTGACCGATCTCGCTCCAGCCGCTCGCAAACATGCCGAGCCAAGCGGAAGGATCCATCATCTGTGCGACCGAACCCACTGGACGTCCTTTTTTGTTTGTGCGCGAGCGGATCTTCTCTATCGCCCGCGCAAACTCCACCTAATCTACAAGCGAAACCCCGGGCCTGGCCAGCGCGCCAAAACGCTACCCGCGCGTGTCTCCCTCAGCCGACGATTTCATTGCCCGAAAAGAATTGAGCGATTTCCTGTTGCGCCGTCTCGCGCGCGTCCGAGCCGTGCACCGAATTCTCGGTGATCGACTTCGCGTGGGTCTTGCGGATGGTGCCGGGGGCCGCCTTGGCCGGGTCGGTCGCGCCCATCACCTCGCGATATTTCGCGATGGCATTCTCGCCTTCGAGCACTTGCACAACCACCGGTCCAGAAATCATGAATTCGACAAGCTCGCGAAAGAACGGCCGTTCGCGATGCACTGAATAGAAGGTTTCCGCCTGCTCACGGCTGATGCGCGTGCGCTTTTGCGCGACAATGCGCAAGCCTGCCCGCTCGATGATGTCGTTGATCGCGCCGGTCAAATTGCGGGCTGTGGCGTCGGGTTTGATGATCGAAAAGGTACGCTCGATCGCCATGGCATCGTGCTTCAGGTGAGGAAATGAGAGAGGTCCGACCGCGGCGGCTTATAGCCACGGCGTCCGAGCACGGCAAGGTGCGCACTGGCGACCCCGAACGCACCCTGCCGGCAAATCTGGACCGGCCTGAAGAGAAATTCGCGGTGATTGGCGCACCATTGAAACCGCCGGTTTGCCCGACTGACAGGCAAGATGTGCGAGCACATCCAACAACCTGCCGGTCAGAGTTCCAGGTGAGCGGCTCGCGGCTTTTGTCATTGCGGCCATGAAGCTGGATCACTTTCCAAGATCCGATGATCCTTGGTATACGGAATGGGGAAAAAGCAGAACACGATCGGAGAGACCATGGACGCAAAAACTGACGAGAGCGCGGGCAAGTGCCCATTCACGGGGACGCGCGCACACAGGAACCGGGACTGGTGGCCGGACCAGCTGGACCTTCAGGTTCTCCATCGGAACTCCACCTTGTCCGATCCGATGGGCGAGGCGTTCGACTACGCCAAGGAGTTCAAGAGCCTCGACCTCAACGCCGT
>CBFGVM010000487.1:0-3161 GCA_965652015.1 uncultured Alphaproteobacteria bacterium | reverse complement strand
GCCGGCTGCCCGGTCGTGCTCAAGCCCGCGTCCGACACGCCGCTCACCATGCTGGCGTTGATGCCGATCCTCGAAGAGGCCGGGGTGCCGGCGGGCGTGGTCAATGTCATTCCCTCGCGCTCGTCGGGCAAGGTCGTGAGCGCGATGCTGCACGACCCGCGTGTGCGCGTCGTTTCCTTTACCGGATCTACCGAAGTCGGCCGTAAGCTCCTGCACGAGGCGGCCGACAACGTCGTCAAGCCGGCCATGGAGCTCGGCGGCAACGCACCTTTCATCGTCTTCGAGGACGCCGACATCGACGCGGCGATCGACGGCGCCATGATCGCCAAGATGCGCAACATGGGCGAGGCCTGCACCTCGGCCAACCGTTTCTACGTGCATGAGAAGGTGCACGACGAGTTCGCCAAGAAGCTGACCGCGAAGATGGCCGCGCTCAAGGTGGGCAACGGGCTCGACGACGGCGTCGCGGTGGGCCCCTTGGTCAACGCGGACGCCAAGAAAAAGGTGATCGAGCTCGTCGACGACGCGGTCGGCAAGGGCGCGAAAATCTTAACTGGCGGCAAATCGCCGAGCGGGCCCGGGCACTTCTATCCGCCGACGGTGATCGATGGGGTGCCGGACGGTGCCGCGATGCTGCGCGAAGAGATCTTCGGTCCGGTCGCGGCGATCCAGACGTTCAAGTCCGACGGCGAGGTGATCAAGCGCGCGAACGACACCGAATATGGTCTCGTGGCCTACCTCTACACCAAGGATATGAGTCGCGGCATGCGCGTTTCCGAGCAACTCGACTTCGGCATGATCGGGCTCAACCGCGGGCTCGTGTCCGATCCGGCCGCCCCCTTCGGCGGCATGAAGCAGTCGGGTATCGGCCGCGAAGGCGCGCATGAAGGTCTCATGGAATTTTTGGAGACGCAGTACATTTCCGTGACGTGGTGAACGCAGCCGGCGGGGAAACAGCGTAAATGGACGTGCTGATGCCGCAGCTGGGTGAGACCGTTGCGGAAGGCAAGATCACGCAATGGTTCAAGGCGGCCGGCGACGCGGTCAAACCCGGCGACAACCTGTTCGAGATCGAGACCGACAAGGTCTCGATGGAGGTGCCGTCGACCACCGCCGGCGTGCTCGCCGAGATCCGTGTGCCGGCGGGCGAGATATCCCCGGTCGGTGCGGTTGTTGCTGTGATCGCCGACGGCGCCGGCACGGCCGAGTCGGTGTCCAAACCGGCGGCTGCTCCTGCGCGCGAACCGTCCAGTGGCCACCAGCAGTCCGCGATCGTGCCGCCCGCCGCAGCGCAGAGCGCCGCCGCGCCGGCGGCGCCGATCAAGCTCGATCCGTTCTTCGAGGTGCGCACCCCCGAGCGAAATTATGGTCCGGCGCGGTTGCCCGGCGGCAGGAGCGTTACGCCGCTGGCACGGCGGCTCGCGGCGCAAGGCGGCATCGACCTTGCCAAGCTTTCGCCGTCCGGCCCGCACGGCCGCATTACTGCGCGCGATGTTGAAGCCGCCGCGCGCGCAACGGCGCCGCGCCCAGCCATAGCCGCTGCGCCCGCCGAAGGTCCCAGCGCCGAGACGATCAAGGCCATCTATCGCGACGTGCCGTTCCAAGAAGTGCCGCTCGACGGCATGCGCAGGACCATCGCTATCCGCTTGGTGCAGGCCAAGCAAACCATTCCGCATTTCTACCTGACCGCGGACGTCGAGATCGGCCGGCTGATCACGATGCGCGAAGAGGCGAACGCAGCCGCGCCCAAGGACAAGGACGGCAAACCCCTCTTCAAACTCTCGCTCAACGACCTCATTATCAAAGCCTGGGCCACGGCGCTGCAGCGCGTACCGGCGGCCAATGCGGTGTGGGCGCAGGATCGCATCCTGCGCTTTGAACGTTCCGACATCGCGGTCGCGGTCGCGCTCGAGGGCGGCCTGATCGCGCCGGTGATCCGCAACGCGCAACAGAAAACGCTGTCGGCGATCTCGAACGAGGTGAAGGAACTCGCTGCGCGCGCACGGGCGAAGAAACTCAAGCCGAGCGAGTACGAGGGGGGATCGTCCACCATTTCTAACCTCGGCATGTACGGCGTGCGCGAGTTTGCCGCCATCATCAATCCGCCGCAGGCGACGATCCTCGCGGTCGGCGCGGCGCGGCGGCAGGCGATCGAGAAGGAGGACGGCGGGGTCGCGTTTGCGAGCATGCTCTCGGTGACGCTCTCGTGCGATCACCGCGTGGTCGACGGCGCGCTGGGCGCCGAGCTCATCGCCGCCTTTCAGAAATTTGTCGCCCAACCCGTCACCATGCTGGTGTGAGCTGTTGGCACGCGAAGCGCCAGTGAGCGTCGCGGGCACAATCAGGAGTGAATGATGGCTGTCGAAAGACCTGACGCTTTATTGATCGGGCCTCCCAAGCCGGTGATCGTGAACGGGCTCTCCGGCGCGTTCAATCTCATCCGGTTTCCCGATGCGAAGGATCGGGACAAATTCTTCGCGGAGAGCGCACCGCGCGTGCAGGCCATGGCGGTCGCCGCCACCGAGGAGCGGGTCGATGGTCCGTTCATGACGCGATTTCCCCGGCTCGAGATCGTCTCCTCCTTCGGCGTCGGCTACGACCATGTCGACGCCGCCTGGGCCGGCGCGCACGGCATCACCGTCACCAACACGCCGGATGTGCTCACCGAAGAAGTGGCCGACACCGCGCTCGGGCTCTTGCTGGGCACCGTGCGCGAATTTCCCCAGGCCGAGCGTTACCTGCGCGCCGGCAAATGGCCGCAGAAGAACTATCCTCTGAGCAAGGCCACGCTGCGCGACCGCACCGTCGGGATGGTCGGCATGGGCCGCATCGGCCAGGCGATCGCGCGCCGGCTCGACGCCATGCAGGTGCCGGTGGTTTACCACTCGCGGCGGCCGGCCGCGGGCGTGTCCTACCGCCACTATCCGAAGCTCACCGATATGGCGCGCGACGTCGACGTGCTCATGGTCATCACGCCGGGTGGCGCGGAGACCAAGAATCTGATCAATGCCGAGGTGCTCAGCGCCCTCGGTCGCGACGGCATCCTCATCAACATGTCGCGCGGCTCGGTGGTCGACGAGCCCGCACTGATCAAGGCGCTGCAGGAGAAAACCATCATGTCGGCGGGGCTCGACGTGTTCGCGCGCGAGCCCGAGGTGCCA
>CBFGVM010000486.1:0-3166 GCA_965652015.1 uncultured Alphaproteobacteria bacterium | reverse complement strand
GAGACCAGGATCGGGATGCCCATGCGCACGGTCTTGATCACCATTTCCGAGGTCAGCCGGCCGGTGGTGTAGAAGATCTTGTCATGGGCGGGAACGCCGTGCTTGAACATCCATCCCGCGATCTTGTCGACGGCGTTGTGTCGTCCGACGTCTTCCATATAGACGAGCGGCGTGTCTTCGTGCGCGAGCACGCAGCCGTGGATCGCGCCGGCCTCCAGATAGAGCGAGGGCGTGGTGTTGATCTTGTGGGTAAGCGCGTAGAGCCATGAAGTGCGCAGTTCCGCTTTGGGCAGCGTGACGTTCTCCAGCGCCTCCATCAGATCGCCGAACACCGTCCCCTGGGCGCAGCCGGAGGTCTGCACCTTCTTCTTCAACTTTTTCTCGTAATTGGTCTTGCGTTTGGTGCGCACGACCACGAGCGCCAACTCCTCGTCGTAGTCGACGCCGGTGACGACGTCGTCGGGAAGCAGCATGTGCTGGTTGAGCAGATAGCCGAGCGCGAGATATTCCGGATAGTCGTTGATAGTCATCGCGGTCACGATCTCCTGCGAATTGAGGAAGATCGTGAGCGCCCGCTCCACAGTCACGCGCGTCTCGATCGTCTGCCCGGTCTGGTCGACGCCGGTCACGCGCTCGGTCAGCCGCGGATCGAGCGGGTCGGGTCGGATGGCGTAGTTGTCCTTCGGCACAGTCATGCCGCGCTAATGTAGGGAATTGTGCTCGCGCGCGAAAGCGGTTCCGCCCGGCGTGACCGATAAGCGTTGGTGCGGGCTTTCAAATCGGTGCGGTCTTGCCGGTGCCGCCGACTTGCGGCGGGATGTCCGGGTGGCTAATCACATCCTCATGAGCAAGCGCCACAAGAAGCAAACGTCTGCGGCTACGTCGCGTCCTCGACGCTCCCCATCGCGGGGCTTGCGCCAGACCCGACGCTCCGAAAGGCAAACTGCTTCGTCCCTGCAGAGCCCTTCGGTCGTCGTGGTGATGGGGGTCTCCGGGTCCGGCAAGAGCACGATTGCATCGATGCTCGCACACCGGCTCAATTGGATTTTCGAGGAGGGCGACTGGTTCCACCCGCGGTCCAACATCGAGAAGATGCACCGCGGCGAGCCACTCACCGATGAGGACCGCTGGCCGTGGCTGGAGGGCATTGCCGCTTGGATCGACGCGACTCGGCACGCAGGCAATCATGGCACCGTAGCTTGTTCGGCGCTCAAACGCGCCTATCGCGATATCCTGGTCGGCGAGCGCCCCGACGTCCGCATCGTCTATCTCAAAGGCGGGCGGGACTTGATCGCGCGCCGGTTAGCCGCACGTAACGGGCACTTCATGCCACCCGCGCTGCTCGACAGCCAATTCGCGACGCTGGAAGCGCCGCAGCCGGACGAACACCCGATCGTCGTTTCGATCGCTCCGCATCCGCGCGAGGTCGTCGAGCAGATCGTCAAGAGGCTCGGCAAAGGTGCAGCCCAATCTGCGCCGGGAGGCGCCGCGGCGGGGCGGGTCATCGCGGTCAGACGATCTCCCGCGAATTGAGGAAAATCGTGAGTGCCCCCCTCGACCGTCACGCGGGTGGTCCGGTCTTCTTTAGGTCTCGGCAATCACCCCGGCAGAAATGCCGCATGGCCGGTCGTTGTGTCGGTGAGCTTCTCCACCGGAGCGCGGTAGAGGTCTTCCAGCCGCTCGCGGGTCAGCACGTCGCCGATGGCCCCTTCCGCGATGCGTTCGCCTGCCCGCAGGAGATAGGCACGGTCGGCGGCGCGAAGCGCGTGGTTGGGATCGTGGGTGGTGAAGAGAATGCCGTGCCCCGATCCGGCGAGCGCGCGGATTTCACGCATCACCTTGCCCTGGTTGCCGAAGTCGAGACTCGCGGTGGGCTCGTCGAGCACGACGAATTGCGGCTCTTGCGCGAGCGCGCGCGCCAGCAACACGAGCTGGCGCTCGCCGCCGGAGATCATCGTATAAGGACGCGCCGCGAGATGCGTGATCCCGAATTGCTCGAGCACCCGCGCCGCCACCATCCGGTCATGCGTCGACGGTCGGCTGAAGAGATTGCCGTGAGCGGTGCGCCCCATCAGCACCACGCTCTCGACGGTGAAGGCAAAGGTCGGCACATGCACCTGTGGCACATAGGCGATCAGCCTGGCCCGTTCGCGAATGGAAATGCCCGCGAGCGAGCGTCCGCCGATCGCCACTTGGCCGGCGCGAGGTGCAAGAATGCCGAGCAGGGTTTTCAGCAACGTGGTCTTGCCGCCGCCGTTGGGGCCGAGCAGCGCCAACACTTCGCCCCGCTCCAGCGCGACGTTGAGGCCGCGACCGACGACGCGATCACTGTAGCCGATGGTGAGATCGTGGCCGGCAAGGCTCATGACCAGGTCCGCTGCATGCCGGCGAGCAGCCAGATGAAGAACGGCGTGCCGATGACGGCGGTGAGAATTCCAAGCGGGATCTCGACCGGCGCGGCGGTGCGCGCAAGCGTGTCGATGAAGAGGAGATAGCCGCCGCCGAGCAGCGCCGCGGTCGGGATGAGCCGGGGAAAATCGGGACCGACGAGCGCGCGGGCAAGGTGCGGCACCACCAGCCCGACCCAGCCGATGATGCCGGAAGTCGCGACGCTCGCCGAGGTCACCAGCGTGGCCGCGGCGACGATAGCGATGCGAAGCGGCCCGGTGGCGAGCCCCAGCGCGCGCGCCTCGTCCTCCGGAAGCGACATCACATTGAGCCGCCAGCGCAGTGCGATCAACACGATAGTCCCGAGCGCCACCGGAGCGGTGAGCGGCAGGAGATCGGAGACGGTGGTCGCGGCGAGGCTGCCGAGGAGCCAGAACGTCATGGCCGGCAGCTGGTTGTAGGGGTCGGCGAGATATTTCACGAGCCCGACGCCGGCGCCGAGTAGCGCGCCCACGACGACACCGGTGAGAACCAGCACCAGAATCGGATCGCGCGAGTGCAACAGCGAGCCGATGACATAGACGGCGGCGACCGCTATGAGCCCGCCGACGAAAGCCAGTGCCTCGATGCCGATGACACCGAGGGAGAAATAGATGCCGAGCACGGCGCCGAGTGCGGCCCCGGAGGAGGCGCCGAGGATGTCGGGCGAGACCAAGGGATTGCGAAAGAGACCCTGGAATGCAGTGCCGGCGACCGCGAGTGCCGCGCCCACCAGCAC
>CBFGVM010000485.1:0-3168 GCA_965652015.1 uncultured Alphaproteobacteria bacterium | reverse complement strand
GAGGTGGGCCAGCATCAGATGTGGGCGGCGCAGTTCTACCGGTTCGAGCAGCCGAACCGCTGGATGACCTCCGGCGGGCTCGGCACCATGGGCTATGGGCTGCCGGCGGCGGTCGGCGTGCAGCTGGCGCATCCGAATTCGCTGGTCATCGATATCGCCGGCGAAGCCTCGGTGCTCATGACCATGCAGGAGATGTCAACGGCGGTGCAGTACGACCTGCCGATCAAGATTTTCATCATCAACAACCAATACATGGGAATGGTGCGGCAATGGCAGGAGCTGCTGCACGGCGGCCGCTACGCGCATTCCTATACCGAGGCACTGCCCGACTTCGTGAAGCTGGCCGAGGCCTATCACGCGGTCGGCATCCGCTGCGAGCGCCCAGGCGACGTCGATGGCGCGATCCGCGAGATGATCGGCGTGAACAGGCCGGTGATTTTCGATTGCGTGGTCGATCCCAATGAGAACTGCTTCCCCATGATTCCCTCCGGGCGCGCCCACAATGAGATGCTGCTCGGCGATGCCACCGTGAGCGTCGAAGATGCCATCACCGAGGAAGGCAAGGTGATGGTGTGATGTTATACGTCACCCGTCATGCGCGGGCTTGACCCGCGCATCCATCTTCTTCGCAAAGAAGATGGATTGCCGGGTCAAGCCCGGCAATGACAATTCTCGGATGGACATTCGCGCGTGAACACCACCCACTATCCCGCCGCGACCGCCTCGCAGCAGATCGAGACCCATACCTTGTCGGTGCTGGTCGACAACGAGCCGGGCGTGCTGGCGCGGGTGATCGGTCTGTTCTCCGGCCGCGGCTACAACATCGACTCGCTCACGGTCTCCGAAACCGAGCACGAGAAGCATCTGTCACGCATCACGATCGTGACGCGCGGCACGCCCATGGTGATCGAGCAGATCAAGAATCAGCTCGACCGGCTCGTGCCGGTGCACCGCGTCGTCGACATGACTGTGGCCGGACCGCACATCGAGCGCGAGCTCGCCATGGTCAAGGTGCGCGGCAAGGGGGAGCACCGCATGGAGGCGCTGCGGCTCGCCGACGCGTTCCGTGCCCGCGTGATCGACGCTTCGACCGAAAGCTTCGTGTTCGAGATCACCGGCGCGAGCGAGAAGATCGAGAGCTTCGTCGCACTGATGATCCCGCTCGGCCTGGTCGAGGTCTCGCGCACCGGCATCGTCGCCATCAGCCGCGGCCCGGAGGGGATGTGAGTTCGGCGCCGGGCTTGTCGCGGCGTTCCATTGAACCTAGAAGCTGCACGGCAGCGGCCAGCACTTGGCCCGAGCAGGGGTAGGAACCATGCGCGTTTATTACGATCGCGACGCCGACATCAATCTGATCAAGGGCAAGAAGGTCGCCATCATCGGCTACGGCAGCCAAGGCCACGCCCATGCGCTCAACCTGCGCGACTCCGGCGTCAAGAACGTGGCGGTTGCGCTGCGCAAGGGCTCGCAAGGCGTGAAGAAGGCGCAAGCCGAAAAGCTCAAGGTGATGGAGGTCGCCGCCGCCGCCAAATGGGCGGACGTGATGATGATGCTCACGCCCGACGAGCTGCAGGCCGACATCTATCGCGAGCATCTCGCCCGCAACATGAAAGATGGCGCGGCGCTGATGTTCGCGCACGGCCTCAACATCCATTTCAACCTGATCGAGCCGCGTGCCGATCTCGACGTGATGATGATCGCGCCCAAGGGGCCCGGTCATACCGTGCGCGCGGAGTACCAGCGCGGCGCCGGCGTGCCGGTGCTGATGGCGGTGCACAAGGACGTCTCCGGCAACGCCCACGATCTCACGCTCTCCTACGGAGCGGCCATCGGCGGCGGGCGCGCCGGCATCATCGAAACCACCTTCCGGGAGGAATGCGAGACTGACCTGTTCGGCGAACAATCGGTGCTCTGCGGTGGACTGGTCGAACTGATGAAGGCCGGTTACGAGACCCTGGTCGAGGCCGGTTACGCGCCGGAAATGGCGTATTTCGAGTGCGTGCACGAGGTGAAGCTGATCGTCGATCTCATCTACGAGGGCGGCATCGCCACGATGAATTACTCGGTCTCGAACACTGCCGAATACGGCGAATACGTCTCGGGTCCGCGCGTCGTCAACGACGCAACGCGCGCCGAGATGAAGCAGATCCTCGCGGACATCCAATCCGGCAAGTTCGCCAAAGAGTGGATGCTGGAGAACCGCGTGAACCAGACCTCGTTCAAGGCCATGCGCGCCAAGATGGCTGCGCATCCGATCGAGGAGATCGGGGCCAAGCTGCGCGCGATGATGCCGTGGATCAAGCAGCGCGCCTTGGTGGATCGCAGCAGGAACTGACCGGCATACGTTGCGACAGGCTCGCTGTCATGCCGCCCGCGGTTGCGCTGTCGCAAGTGAGCGTAACGTTTCGGCTCGCCGCCGGGGGCGCCTACCCTGCGGTCGAGGGCGTCTCGTTAGCGGTTTCGGCCGGCGAGTTCGTTGCTATCGTCGGCCCGACCGGCTGCGGCAAATCGACCTTGCTCAACATCGCCGCCGGGTTGATCGCACCTTCATCGGGCCGCATCGACGTCTTCGGCGTGCCGCTTGCCGGGCTCAACCGTCAAGCCGGCTACCTGTTCCAGGCGGAAGCGCTGTTTCCATGGAAGACCGCGCTCGACAACGTTGCGATCGGGCTCGAGACCGCCGGCGTTGCGCGTGCGCTGGCGCGTGAGCGCGCACAGACCTGGCTTAATCGTGTCGGCCTTTCCGACTTCGCCGCGCGCTATCCGCACATGCTCTCGGGTGGGCAAAGGAAGCGGGTCGGACTGGTCCAGGTGCTCATTCGCGATCCGAAAATCCTGCTGATGGACGAGCCGTTCGGACCGCTCGACGCGCAGACGCGGCAGATCATGGGCAATCTGCTGCTCGATTTGTGGAATGCCGACCGCAAGGCCGTGCTGTTCGTCACCCACGATCTCGAGGAGGCGATCGCGCTCTCCGATCGCGTGGTGATCATGTCGGCAGGCCCCGCCGCGCAAATCATCGGCGACTGGAAGGTCGCGTTGCCGCGCCCGCGCGACATCGCCGAGGTCAAGATCGAGCCCGCGTTTCAGGACCTGCACCGCGAAATCTGGGCCACGCTGAAGGCCGAGGTGCTCAAGGGCTATGCGCAGACCGGGGGCGGGTGAGTG
>CBFGVM010000484.1:0-3202 GCA_965652015.1 uncultured Alphaproteobacteria bacterium | reverse complement strand
TTGATCCGCGCCGATTCCGAAAAATGGGGCGAGGTCGTGCGGCGCTCGGGCGCCCGGCTGGATTAGAGGGTGTTCCGCTCATCGAACCATATACTCGCGTCATGGCCGGGCTTGTCACTGCCACGGATTTCGTCATGCCCGGGCTTGACCCGGGCATCCATCGAAAAAAGCGCTTCTTCGAAGGGGATGGATTGCCGGGTCAAGCCCGGCAATGACGGGGCCTGCCATCCACGTCTTCATTGAGGCCACAAAAGACGTGGATGCCCGCGACGAGCGCGGGCATGACGGACGAGAGAGTGATTCAATCTGATCGGGACGCGCTCTAGGTATTCAGATCCGATGCTCGCAAGCCCCCCGCGGTAGGAAAGGAAGTCCGATCAGAACACCGTGCCGTCGGCGGCGACCGTGATCGGCGGAGGTCCGTCGGGCGGACGCAAGGCGTGGGCGATTTTTCGCCCGGCGCTCCAGGTGCCGCCCTGCAAGAGCTGCGGCATGGCGAAGCTCGCGTCCAGTCCCAGCTTGGCTCGCACCAGTTCGAGCAGCGGATCCATCAGCGCGACGGTGAGCGCGCGCCATTCGACGATGAGTTCCGAGGCGACGTCGTGCTGCACGCGCGGGTCGATCGGTGTGCGCGGGCGGATCACGCCGAGATCGATAAGGAGCCCGCCGTTGCGATATTCCGCGAGCGCGGTGAGCTCCTCGAGCCGCTCCACCGCGAGCCCCGCCCATTCGAGCGGCTCGATCAGCGAATAGGCGAGCCAATGCGAGAGCTTGTGGAACGGCACGATGCCGTCCGTCTCGTCGCCGGTGCGCACGGCGGGATGGCGGCCGGCGTCGCCGACCGGATATCCGTCAACCATGAGGGCGGATGGCCAAATCGAGGCGAGGCCCTCGAGCAGCGTGGCCAACAGCTGCGACGCGTGGATGCGCCGCTCACGGGCGATCGTGTGAAAATAGTCGATCAAGTTGCCGGGCCGCGCCGGCGCGCGTCCGAACAGGTCCGCGCGCTCCGTGAGCGCTGTCCCGAGCCGCCGCAAGAGCGCGCTGCGTTGCTCCAAGCCGACCAGCGGATTGCCGCCGTCGACTTGAAAATGACGCGCCAGCGTCGCCGGGTCGATCTCTGCAAGTGCGACGGCGTCCACCCGCCACGGGCGATCGGGATCGGAGGAAAACGCACCCGCGCGGAACATGTCGAAGCTCGCAACGGCAAGCCCCTCGGAGCGCGCGAAGGAGAGGCCGCCTTCGCGGTAGCGCCAATGTTCGCCGGCGCCGGCATCGAGCAGCACGCTCACCGTTGCCAGGTCGACGGCGATGCGGGCGCGCTCGGTCGCATCGGCATCGATGCGCGCCGCAAGCTCGTTCCAGCGATCGATGCCGCCCGCTGAAAAATGCCGCCAGCGGCTGTGATACGGAATCTTCAGATCGGGATACGCCGCGCGCGTGACGTCGGCCACATAGGCGGCGACCGCTTCGAGGCGGCGCTCGTCGAGCGTGAAATAGCGCGAGCGGCCATCGGCCACCCAGCGACGGACGATGCCACAACGTTGGCGCACCGCCGCGGCATCGTTAAGCTTGGCAAGGTCGGGGAGCGGTCCGCTGCGAGAGGGAGCCCGCCCGACGGACATCGCCGTCACTCGTTAAAGCCTCGCCCGACCGTGCCGGCAAAGTCGCCACGCGCAAGCTCGCCGGCAAAATAGCCGGCCGCGAGCTTGGCCTCGATCTCCACCCGCGCATCCGGGGGAATCATGTCGTCGGGCAGCGGCACCCGCTCGTCAATGGCGATGCCCTGGCGCACGAGCGCGTCGCATTTCATGTCGCTCATCGAAGCGAAGCGGTGAATGCGGGTGATCCCGAGCCAGTGCAGCACGTCCGGCATCAACTCCTGGAACCGCATGTCGCGCACGCCGGCGACGCATTCGGTGCGTTTGAAGTAGCCGGCCGGGCGATCGCCGCCCTTCTGGCGCTTGCGCGCGTTGTAGACCAGGAACTTGGTGACCTCGCCGAGCGCGCGGCCTTCCTTGCGGTTATAGACCACGAGCCCGACGCCGCCCGCCTGCGCCATTTGAATGGCGATCTCGATGCCGTGCGCGAGATAGGGCCGGCAAGTGCAGATGTCGGAGCCGAACACATCGGAGCCGTTGCACTCGTCGTGCACGCGGCAGGCGAGCGGCGTTGTGCCATCGCCCAGCTTGGCCGGATCGCCGAAGCAATAGATCGTGGTGCCGCCGATCGGCGGCAGGAACACCTTGAGATCGGGCCGCGACACCAGCTCCGGATACATGCCGCCGGTCTGCTCGTGCAGGCCGCGGCGCAAGTCGGCCTCGTCGAGACCGAAACGCTCGGCGATGCCGGGCAGATACCAGACCGGATCGATCGCCGCCTTCATCACGCGCACGGCTCCGTGCGCGGAAACGATATCGCCGTCCGCGCGGATGCGGCGCGCCGCGATGGCGGCGCGGATTTCCGGCATGTCGATATGGGCGCGGGTCACCGCAATGGTCGGCCGCACGTCGTAGCCGCGCGCGAGATGCTCGCGGAAGACCTCGCCGACCAAATGGCCCCAGGGATCGAGGGATACGATCTTCTTGGGGTCCGACCATTGCGGGTGCGGCCCGATGCGGTCGACCGGCGCCGTATCCGTCAGGTCGGCGATATGATCGTGGGCGAGCGTTCGCGCCGCAATGGCGAGCGCGCGATAGACGGAGTAGCCGCCGGCATGGCTTCCCACCGCGTTGCGATGCGCGGGATTGCGCAGCGTCGCAATGACCGGCCCGCGCTCGGCCGCGGTTGGCGCGCCCCAGACAAGTTGCGGCCGCTCCGTCATGGTTTGAGTGGATGACCCGTTCGCGGTACTCAACTGATTCGGGTTCATGACATACCTCGGCGGCGTCCATGTGACGCCGCGAACGCGGGAACCCAGCCCAGCCGCTGAGCTCCGGAAAAACCCACAGGATAATCGAAACTCGGCGTCAGCGCAAGGGGCGTTGCGTTGCCCGTGCGCAGTCCGACCAGGAGAGGGAACTGTCCCCGCGAAATTCTCCTCCGAGTGTGAAGTGCCTCACACATCTCCTCGAACATCATTTCGCAGAGTGACCAGGTCAGGGCGTGACGACGTGGGGATGAAGCGATGGCCGCCGGAGACGAACCCGTCGCTTGTGAAATATGCAGAAAAGGGCATGTGACCAAGCGCAGGGAAAAGCTG
>CBFGVM010000483.1:0-3223 GCA_965652015.1 uncultured Alphaproteobacteria bacterium | reverse complement strand
CGCCGAGACGAGGAAGCCGAACGAGAATGCGCCGGCGACGAGGCCCCGATCCCAGCCGAACTCATCGATCAGCGGCGGCATCAGCAGCGAAAATGCCGTCCGCGTCGTCACGCCGATGGCCATCGTCACGAATGCGATGCCGACGATGAGCCAGCCGTAGTAGAACGGCAGGCGCGACGACCAAGGTCGGGAACTGGCCTGCATGGCGCCGCCTCAGTAATGCGGATCGATCGCGCCGCGTGGGGCCGTTCCTCCCGCCCTGCGTTCGATGTTTGCGGCGATCAGCGTTGGCGGCGAAAGGCGCACTTGCAGCGACTCTGCCACCCAAGCCGCGCTTGATCCGGCAAGTGCCATCGTCATCGTCTCGTCCTTTCGTGTACCGCCAACTGACGCGAGGTTTTCCGGCCGTGCCGGCCAGGCCAACGCTATCGCACTGCCTCGACCCTGGTGATAGGCTTTCGCCGTTGATCGGCCGGGGATGCCGCTGCAACAAACCTGTCCCGCTGAGGAAATGCTCATGCTCGCGCTCACGCTCCGCCTCGTGGCCACGGTGCTCGGCCTGTCCGGCCTCATCGCCATAACCATCCTACCCGTCCGCGCCCAGTCACAACTTTATGCCGAGGCCAAATCCGAGGGGGCCTTTGTGTTCTATGTCGGAGGGCCGACCGCGCCTTGGGAAGCGAAGGCGAAAATTTTCGAGCAGCGTTATCCCGGCATCAAGGTCTCGATCACCGGCGGCTTCTCCAACGTGCTCGACAAAAAAATCGACCAGCAGCTCAAGGACGGCAAGCTCGAGGTCGACGCCGCGATCTTCCAGACCTTGCACGACTTCGTGCGGTGGAAGGCGCAAGGTCAGCTCCTGAACTACAAGCCGGAGGGCTTCGACGCCATCGACCCGAGCTTCAAGGACCCGGACGGCGCGTTCTACGGCACTATGGTGATCGCCATGCCGTACATGATCAACACGGAGCACGTCAGTCCGGCCGACGTGCCCAACTCCGCGCTCGATTTTCTCAAACCGCAATTCCGCGGCAAGGCGGTGACGCCCTATCCGGCCGACGACGACGCCACGCTGTGGCTGTTCCACCACGTGGTGCAGAAATACGGCTGGGACTGGATGGACAAGTACATGGCCAACAAGCCGAACTTCATCCAAGGTCATCTCGGCCAGCAGCGCAGCATCGCCTCGGGCCAAAACTTCGTCGCCATCGATTCGATCTTCAATATTACCGAGCCGATGAAAAAGGAGGGCAAGCCGGTGGCTTCGCATTTCTCCACCGTCGATGCGACGCCGATCTGGCCGCTGACTGGCGCAATCTTCAACAAGGCTCCGCATCCCAACGCAGCCCGCTTGTTCATGAGCTGGCTGCTCGAACCGGAGCAGCAGGCCACGACCGGCACCTGGTCTGCCAGGCGCGACGTTCCGCCGCCGGCCGGCTACAAACCGATCTTCTCCTACAAAGTGGTGAACGACTATCGCGACTTCCTGACCAACGAGACGCAGCTCATCGAACTGCGCAAGCGCTTCGAGCACTACACCGGTCCGGTGGTCAACGTCGGCGGGGTGCGCTAACCCGCCGTTCCAAACCCAACCATATCCCCGGCCAAACCGCCGCAGCCAACACCGTCGCGCGCCGCCGCCGCCGGTGATAGCTTCGGCCCTCGATCGGCCGGGAAGGGTCTCGATGTCGCGATTGATGCTGTTTGCGGCTGCCGCGCTGGTGGCCATTTGGCACGGCCTCGCGCCGGCCTCGGCGCAGAGCTATCCGCAGCGCATGGTGCGGTTCATCCTGCCGTTCGGTCCCAGCGCCGGCGTCGATATCACCGCCCGCATGCTCGCGGAGCCTCTCGCCGCGCGCTGGGGCAAGCCGGTCGTGGTCGAGAATCGTCCCGGCGGCGACGGCATCGTGGCCATCAATACGTTCACCAGCGCCAACGACGACCACACGCTGCTGTTCGTCCCGACCTCCACCTTCACCGCCCATCCCTATACGCAGGACAAGCTGCCCTATGATGCGGAGCGCGACCTCCTGCCGATCACGACCGTCACGGTCATCGTGGTGGCGCTGACATCACCGGCATCGCTCAAGCTCGGATCGGTGGGCGACTTCGTGGCGATGGCGCGGGCCCAGCCGGGAACGCTCAACGCGGCCGCCGCTCCCGGCAATTCCGATTTCATATTGAGCGGATTTCTCAAGACCATGAACTTGCAGGTGACCAGGGTGCCGTATCGCGACATCATGCAAGCGCCGAACGATCTCGCCGAAGGGCGCATCCAGCTGCTGATGTCGTCATACGCCAGCATGCGCGGACTGATCGAGGCCGGCAAACTCAAGGTGCTCGCGGTGACCAGCCGCAAGCGGGTCGGGATTGCGCCGGGAATTCCGACTGTCGCCGAGGCCGGATTCCCATTTCTCGGCCTCGACGGTTTGATCGGCTTGTTCGCTCCGCGCGGCATGCCGGATGCGTTGCGCGAAAGCATCGCCGCCGATATCCGTGCTGTGGTCGCGGCCGATCCCACCATTGCAACGCGGCTGGCGGCAACCGGACAGGTCGTCGATCTGCGCGGACCCGCCGAGTTCGCGGCCAGCATCAAAGAACAGCGCGAAAAGCTCGCGGACATCGCGCGGACGCTCGGCATCAAGGCCGCGCAGTGAACAATTCACGATCGGCGTCTCATTCTTGGCTATATCAAGCGTCAAATTCAGGTGACGACCGGTCCTGAACCGAGGCAGGATTTGCCTTTGCATTCTTGGCCGCCGGCGAACGCGTGGGGCACGCGAACGATGCCTAAACTCAGCGCTTTGATTTTCGCCGCGACGGCAATGCTCGTTGCGCCGGTCTACGCGCAGACCTGTCCTCGGCCCATCGCGCAGGCATCGCGGCTAGTATTGGTCACGACGCAATCCATGGACACGGCGCTCGCAACGTTGCAGCTGTTCACGCGCCGGTCGCCGCACAAGCCTTGGAAGCAGGTCAGCGAGGCCGAGCCGGCTGTCGTCGGCAAAGCCGGCCTTGGTTGGGGCTACCCCTTCCTCGACTTCAAGGAGGGCGAGGAACCGGAGAAATTCGAAGGTGACGGACGGACACCAGCAGGTTTCTTCCGTATCGGAGCGAGCTTCGGTTTTGGTCCGTCAACACGGCCCGGCTACATTGAACTCAAGGCTGGAGAAACGGTCTGTGTGGAGGATCCCTCCTCGCCTTTCTACAACAGGATCACAAA
>CBFGVM010000482.1:0-3240 GCA_965652015.1 uncultured Alphaproteobacteria bacterium | reverse complement strand
TTGTCGCGCCGGCAAGCGCGAGTGTGGGTCGCGCGGGTGACGCGCGTCGCGTCGTGCGAAGCCGCGCCCGACGCGCTCGCCTTTCGGCGCTCCACCGTGGCGGTCGCCCGCCACGCCTCGCTCCGCATTCGGGATCGTCTCGCGAACACGCCCTCAAAGAGCGAGGCTGCGAATCTTCTACGATATATTCGTTGCGTAGTCAATAAATAAATTCGATTTGTGTGCGAATTTTTGCCCGGCGCGAAGCGAAGCGACACGCGGACAGGGTGGGAGGGATGCTGGGCCCGCCGGTGTGACCTGAATGAAACATCTGCCAAAATTGCCGAAACGCGACGGTTGACGGCGGCCGCCGGCAATTGCCCGAGAGTCGCCCGCGGACGTACAATTTCCGCGTGGGGACGGAGAGGGGGCATGCGCGCCGGCGCACGGGCGATCGCGGCGGCTTTGGCGATGGTGTGCGTTTCATTCGCCGCCGTCGCACAGACCGTTCCGTCGGGTGCGCAGATCGTGCCGCCGAGCGATCAGCCTGGCCGCGAGCGGGAACGCTTCGCGCGGCCGCCCGTGCCGCTGGCGCGGCCGGGGGGACCGGCAATCTCGGTGCCCGGCATCGAGGCGCCGCCGGGCGCAGCCGAGACCAAGCTCGTCATCCGCCAAATTCGCATCGTCGGCGCCACGGTCTACACGGCGGCGCAGCTCGCCGAGCTTTACGCCGACTTGATCGGCAAGCCGGTCACGCTGCAGGACGTCTACGACCTCGCCCAGCGCATCACCGCCAAATACGGCGCCGAGGGCTACGTGCTCTCGCGCGCCATCGTGCCGGTGCAGGAGCTCGATCCCAACGGCGCCGTGGTCAATATCCAGGTGGTGGAAGGCTATATCGAGACGGTGGAGTGGCCGCCGCAGCTCTCCGCCTATCGCGATTTTTTCTCCTACTACGCGTCCAGGATCAGCGCGGAGCGCCCGGTCAACATCCGCACCATCGAGCGCTATCTGCTGCTGGCAAGCGACCTGCCGGGACTCAAATTCAAGAACAGCATCAAGCCGCACCCGACCAAGATCGGCGCCGCGATCCTCGTGGTCGAGGTGACGCAGAAGCCGATCGATTTCTTCGCCCGCCATGACAATCGCGGCACGCATGCGCGCGGCCCGCTGGAATATTTGACCAGCACCAGCTTCAACAATCTCTTCGGCGGTCATGAAGCCTTGACGCTGACCGCGGCCGGCGCGTTCCCGACGCGGGAGCTGCAATACTATGCCGCGAACTACCGGCAGGTCCTGACCGGGGAAGGCCTGACCTACTTCGCCACCGCGAGCTACGGATTCGGACGGCCGGGAACGGAAGAACTCACGTTCTTCGACTATCGAACGCGAAGCTTCTACGCGGAAACCGGATTGTTCTATCCGGTCATTCGCGCCCGCGAGCGCAATCTCAACGTCAGCGGCTTGTGGTTCTGGAGCAATGACCGCGGCATTTTCTTGGACCTTGTGGACGAACCGCCGAGCACGCACGACCGCATGCGCGGCATGCGCGTGCGCGTGGAAGCGGATTCCGCCGACGCGATCGGCGGCATCAATCAGCTGTTCTTCGTGTTCAGCCAGGGCGTGCGCGGGCTTGGCGCCACGCAGAACGGACAAGACATGGCCTCGCGTTTGAACGGCCGCGTCGATTTCAGCAAGATGGAATTGACGCTGTCGCGGCTGCGGCCGCTGCCGCTGCTGCCGGGCTTGTCGGGGCTCGTCGCCATCTACGGGCAATACGCCATGACCCCGCTATTGGTGTCGGAGCTGTGCGGCTATGGCGGGCGACTGTTCGGCCGCGGTTTCGATCCTTCCCAGTTCGTCTCCGACAGCTGCTTGGAAGCGCTTTACGAGCTGCGCTACGATATTCCCCATCAACTTCAATGGCTTAATCAAGCCCAGCTATATGGCTTCTTGGATAAGGGATGGCTTCACAATCTTGCCCCGGTTCCTGGTACATTCAAAAGCGTGGATGCAGCCTCTTTTGGGGCAGGCCTACGCCTGGGATGGCTCAATGCGGTAACCGCTGATTTGACCGTGACGCAGGTCGCGCAAGGCCAAGGCTTGGTCGGCACAACCGCCCTGCCCGGCTTGCTCGAGCAAGGCCCACGAAAAAATACGCGGTTCTTCTTCATCCTGAGCGCTCGGCTGTAGCGGGACCGTTGTGATGCATCCACGCTCCAGCAATCTCGTACTCACGACCGCGGCGCTCATCGCGCTGAGCGTGGCGCCGGCTGCGGGCGGACCCGAGGGCGGCACGGTCGTCGGCGGCGCCGCCACGATTCAGGGCCAAGGCGGCCCGGCGGTGATCGTCAACCAGTCGAGCAACAGCGCCATCATCAACTGGAATACGTTCAATATCGGCGTCAAAGAGAGCGTGCAGTTCAATCAGCCGAGCAGCTCCTCGGTCGCGCTCAACCGCGTGACCGGCGGGCTCGGCCCCTCGGAAATCCTCGGCACGCTGACGGCGAACGGCCGCATCTTCCTCGTCAATCGCGACGGCATCCTGTTCGGCCCCTCGTCGGTGGTCAACACGGCGAGTTTTCTCGCCACCACCCACGACATCAGGAATGCGGACTTCATGGCCGGCCGCTACAACTTCAACATCCCGGGGCGGCCGGATGCGTCCATCGTCAATCAGGGACGGATCACCGCCTCAAGCGGCGGCTTTGCGGCGCTGGTGGCGCCCGGCGTGCGCAACTCCGGCACCATCACCGCGACGCTCGGCACCGTGGCGCTCGCGTCGGGCAACAGCTTCACGCTCGACATGTACGGCGACAAGCTGATCACGCTGGCGGTCAACGACCAGATCGCCTCGAAGGTCATCGACGTCGCGACCGGCCGCCCGCTCAAATCGCTCGTTTCCAACGAGGGCAAGATCAGAGCGAACGGCGGACGGGTGGAGCTTACCGCCGCCGCGGCGCGCACGGTGGTCGACTCCGTCATCAACACCAGCGGCGTGATCAAGGCCAACTCGATCGGCCACCGCAACGGCATGATCGTGCTCAGCGCCGCCACCGGCGGAAGCAAGCCGGCCGGCGCTCCGGCGCAGACCATCAAGATCTCCGGCACGCTCTCGGCAGCGGGAAAGACGAAGGGCACGCAGGGCGGCACGATCGTCGTGAGCGGCGAGCACATCAAGCTCACGAACGCGCGCGTCGATGCCTCCGGCCGCGCCGGCGGCGGCAAGGTGCTCATCGGCGGCGACTGGGGCGGCGGCAA
>CBFGVM010000481.1:0-3244 GCA_965652015.1 uncultured Alphaproteobacteria bacterium | reverse complement strand
GTCAACACGCTCACCCCCTCCCCAGCCCTCCCCCGCAAGCGGGGGGAGGGAGCAAACCGAGTTCGCCGCTCGCGCTGATTTCAGTTCACACGAACATGCTTTAGCATCATCGAAGCTCGGGGAGGAAAACATGGATGCTGCCGGCACTCGCTCGTCGGTCGACGACATCGTCGCGCGGTTGGAGCGCCTGCCCACCTCGTGGTGGCAGGTCAAGGCGCGCATCATCGTCGGCGTCGCCACCTTCTTCGACGCCTTCGACGCGCTGGCAATCGCATCGGTGCTGCCCGTCATCGTTCCGCTCTGGAAGCTCACCCCGCCGCAGATCGGACTGATGATTTCGGCGGGATTCCTCGGGCAATTGCTGGGCGCGCTGTTGTTCGGCTGGATCGCCGAGCGCTACGGGCGGATGACCGCGATGGTCTGGTCGATCGCGCTGTTCGCCGTGATGAGCCTCGCTTGCGCTTTCGCCTGGGACTACGGCTCGCTGCTGGTGCTGCGCACGATCCAGGGCATTGGCCTCGGCGGCGAGGTGCCGGTCGCCGCCGTCTTCATCAGCGAGCTGGCAAAGGCGAAAGGCCGCGGGCGCTTCGTCCTCCTGTACGAGCTCGTCTTCCCCATCGGATTGGTGGCGGCGAGCCTGGTCGGCCTTTGGGTCGTGCCCCATCTCGGCTGGCAATACATGTTCGTCATCGGCGCGCTGCCGGCGCTGCTCGCGCTCGTGCTGCGCAGCCTGCTGCCGGAATCGCCGCGCTGGCTGGCGGTGCACGGCCGCAAGGCGGAGGCCGAGGCGGCGCTGTCGCTGATCGAGGCGGAAACGCAGAAGGCGACGGGACAGCCGCTGCCGCCGGTTAAGCCGATCGTGCCCGCCTCGGACAAAGGCGCTTCCTGGTCCGATCTCTTCGGCGCGTTCTATCTCCGGCGCACGCTGGTCGTGTGGGTGATCTGGTTCGCAGCCTATTTCGTGAACTACGGGCTCGCGATCTGGCTGCCGACTGTGTATCGAACCGTGTTCAAGCTGCCGCTCGACGTGTCGCTGCGCTACGGATTGATCACGCAGGCCGTCGGCCTTCTCGGCACCCTGATCTGCGCCTTGGCCATCGACCATGTCGGCCGGCGGCCGTGGTTTGCATTCTCGTTCGCGGCCGCGACGCTGTCATTGGCCGCGCTCGCGTCCGTTCCCGCTCCTACCGCTGAGCAGGTGCTGACCTCCATGACCGTCGCTTATTTCTTCATCAGCACCATCAATATCGGCGTCTACCTCTACACGCCCGAGCTCTATCCCACCCGCGTGCGCGCGCTCGGGGTAGGTGCCGCGACGGCTTGGCTGCGGTTTGCGTCCATGATCGGACCCACGGTGGTCGGAATGATGCTCGCCGGTGGCCTGCCGTCGGTCTTTGTCACATTCGCGGTCGTTGCCGCCATCGCCGCAGTGATCACCGGCCTGTTTGCCGTTGAAACCAAGGGACGCGTCTTGGAGGAGGCATCGCCATAGCAGCCCCGCCGGAAACAACGACGCGCGTGCGCCAATTCGGCGCTTGCTAAGATCGCGGCCGCTCTGCAACGTGGCGTCAATACCGGCCGAAGGCCGTGAAAGCCGCCAGCAGGAGGAAACCATGCGCCTATCGAAATTGATATTTGCGAGCGTCGCCGCCGCGGCGCTGTTCAGCGCCAGCGCGGCACAGAGCGCCGACCCGGTGAAGATCCGCATCTCTTGGGTCGCCCCGGTCACCAACTGGGCCTCGATCATGCTGGAGAAAAAGGACCTCGCGCGCCATCTCGGCAAGTCCTACACGCTCGAGCCGGTTCGCTTCGCCGGCACCCCGCCCATGGTGACGGCGCTCGCCAACGGCGAGCTCGAAATCGCCAACCTCGCCTATTCCACGCTCGCGATCGCGATCCAGAACGCCGGCATGGACGACCTGCGCATCATCGCCGACGAGTTCCGCGACGGTGTCGAAGGATATTACTCGCAGGAGTACATGGTCCTCGCCGACGGCCCGATCAAGAAAGTCGACGATCTCAAGGGCAAGGTGGTGATGACCAATGCAGCCGGCAGCGCGGTTGACGTCGCCATGCGCGCGATGCTGCGCAAGTTCGGCCTCGAGGACAAGCGCGACTATACGGTCGTCGAATCCCCCTTCCCCACGATGCGCGCCATGCTGTCGGAAAAGAAGGTGGACATGATTCCCGCCGTCGTTCCATTCGCCTACGACCCGGAGCTGCGCAAGATCGGCCGCACGCTGTTCATCCAGCGCGATGCCATCGGGGTGACCGACATGATCGTGTGGACCGCGCGCAAGCCGTTTCTCGACAAGAACCGCGCCGCCATGGTCGACTTCATGGAGGACACGCTGCGCATCACACGCTGGTTCCTCGATCCGAACAATCACAAGGAGGCCATGGAGATCGCCGGCCGCGTCACCAAGCAGCCGCCCGAGCGCTACGATTGGCTGTTCACCAAGCGCGACGCCTATCACGACCCCAACATGCTGCCCGATCTCGCGGCGCTGCAGAAGAACGTCGACATGACGCGCGATCTCGGCTTCGTCAAAGCAGCGCCCGACGTCAAGAAGCACGCGGATCTGAGCATCGTGGAAGAGGCGGCGAAGCGCATCAAATAGACGTTGGACTGCAAACGGCTCCGCCCGGGTGAGTTACGAGTCCTTTGCTTGTTCAGCGCGCGCGCAAAAAAACCGTAAAGGCGGGCCCGTGGGCCCGCCTTCCAGCGAATGAAGCGCGGTGAGTGCCGTTATTTGACCGGTCGGGATCTCTTGTCCGAGCACGCCCCCCAATACCCGACGCCGAAGTCCTCATTGGTGGGAATCCAGCACGAACCCGGCTGCCGAACGGCCGCTTGATTCCGGGATGGTGCGCGCGGGGCAGCCTGGCCGAATGTCTCATCCGCGGGCGGAGCCGCGGGAGCACGTCCCTGCTCTTGCGCCGCGGGCCGTTGATGCTGCGTTTGACCGACCGATGGAGTCGCCGTGCTTAGTGCGAGAACCGATACGACACCGAGGACCAATGCCGGTCCCAATCTTCTGTTAGCCATCGCGTAGCTCCCTGTTGGGTCTGTCGCCCGCACGGTCGAACATGCCTGCGTCGCGTGCGTTCCGCACTTTGTTGTTTTGAAGAACAGCTCTGCAAAGCAGGAATGGAATCTGCAGCGCGCCCGATCTTCTGACACGAGAAGACATTGATGCGAATTTTACACGAGACACGCTCGTCAAGAGCGTTGGCAGCACCC
>CBFGVM010000480.1:0-3252 GCA_965652015.1 uncultured Alphaproteobacteria bacterium | reverse complement strand
CATCCCGGTGCGGCCCGGCCGCAATATGTGGGAGACCAATTTCATCCCCGACCTCGCCGCCTTCGAGCTCAAGCACTGGGCCGAGCGCGGCGCCGGCGGCTCCAACATGATGTTCATCCTCGCCGACGGCACCATGCACGCCCACACCTCGCAGATGCCGGTTGGCACCTACAAGAAGGCGCATCGTCACGGCCCCGACTTCCACGTCTTTGCCGTCACCGGGCACGGCTTCTCGCTGCTGTGGTACGAGGGCGAAAAGGACTTCGTGCGCATCGATTGGAAGCACGGCTGGGTGTTCGCGCCGCCGGATCAGATGTTCCACCAGCACTTCAACACCGCGCGCGATCCCGCGCGCTACCTCGCCGTCGCGTTCGGCAGCCTGCGCTATCCCTTCACCGCCGACAAGCGCCGGGTCTTCCTGGGAATGGACGTGAGCGTCAAGGATGGCGGCTGCCAGATCGAATACGAGCATCAAGACCCGCGCATCCACGCGATTTATCTCGAGGAGCTCACCAAGCACCGTGTGTCGTCCGGCATGGGCAATTTCATCGACGAGCGGCCCTATGCCAAAACTCCGGCCTGATGACGGCGCGGAGCCTTAATGCACGACCTCGAATTCGAGCATCTTCACGTCAGCCCCGACGACGTCGCGGTCAATGAGGTCGCCTGGGCCGCCGATAATGTCGAGTTGACGACCGTCGGAATCGACATCGGCTCGTCGACCTCGCATCTCATGTTCGCGCGCGTGCATCTGCAGCGGCTTTCGGCCGCGCTGTCGAGCCGTTTCGTCGTGATCGAGCGGAAAATCCTCTGGCAATCGCCAATCCTGCTGACACCCTATCGGGGCGATTACACCATCGACGTCGACGAGCTCGCCGGCTTTGTGGGGGGCTGCTACGCCTATGCCGGCATCGAGCGCGAGGCGGTGGATAGCGGCGCCGTCATCTTGACCGGCGAGGCACTCAAGCGGCGCAACGCGCGCGCCATCGCCGATCTGTTTTCGGAGGAGGCGGGAAAGTTCGTCTGTGCCTCGGCCGGACATCACATGGAATGCCAGATGGCAGCCCACGGCTCCGGCGCCGTCGCGCTCTCGCGCGGCCACAACGCGACGCTGCTCAACGTGGACATCGGCGGCGGCACCACAAAATTCGCCCTTATCGAAAAAGGGCGCATTCTTGCGACCTGCGCCATCGCGGTGGGCGGCCGCCTCATCGTCGAGGAGGATGACGGCAGCCTCGGGCGCGTCGAGCAGCCGGCTTACAAAATCGCCGAGGCTGCCGGGATCGAGCTCGCGCCCGGCGCCGCTCTTGCGCCGTCAGATCGCCGGCGCATCGCCGCGCGGATGGCCCGCATGATCATGGGTCTTATCGATCTGCGCCAAGGCGGTGAGCTTGCCCGCTCGCTGCTCGTGACTGAGCCCTGGCCCGCCGAGCTTGCCAACAGGGGCGTCGACGCGATCACCTTTTCCGGCGGCGTCTCGGAATACCTCTACAAACGGGAGGCACGCCGTTTCGGCGACCTCGGCTTCGATTTGGCGGAAGAATTGCGCCACGCGCTGGCGCATCGGCGCGATCTGCCTCCGGTCTGGGACCCCGGCCATGGCATTCGCGCGACCGTGATCGGCGCCGCGCAATTCTCGGTCCAGATCAGTGGCAATACGATCCTCATTGCCGATCCCGGCAAATTGCCGCTGCAAAATCTGCCGGTCCTGACCTGCAATTTCGATCTCGATGGCGAAATCGCTCCCGAGGCCGTCACCTCCGCAGTGCGCGGCGCGCTCGCGCGAGCCGACTTCGAGGAAGGAGAAAGCCCGGTCGCGCTGTCGTTCCCGTGGCGCGGCGATCCCTCCCATGCGCGCCTGCATGCGGCGGCAAGCGGCATTTGCGCCGCGCTGCCGCGGACCCTGCAGGAGAATATGCCGCTGGTGCTGCTGATCGACGGCGACGTCGGCAAGAGCCTCGGCCGCATCATTCTACACGAGATCGCGTCAGACGCCGATGTCATCGCGATCGATGCTGTGCAGCTCAAGGAATTCGACTACGTCGACATCGGGAGCGTCATCGAGGTGACCAACGTGGTTCCCATCATCATCAAGTCGTTGCTATTCAAGTAAGGCCCGAGACGTGGGCTCAGCACGGCAACCGCGAAGGTCGAAGGAAACCCAATGCCTGCGAAAAAACCTGCCAAGAAGATCCCGCCGCCCCGCGTTCCCATTCTCGAGGAACACAGCCTAACTCCTCCTCAGCGCGCGCTGCTCGATTCGATCCGCTCCGGCCCGCGGGGCGGCAGCACCACCATCCGCGGCCCATTCGCGGTCTTCCTCCATGCGCCCGCCTTCGGCGAGCTCGCGCAGCAACTCGGCGGTTATTGCCGATTCAAGACTGGAGTGCCGCCGCGGCTCTCCGAATTCGCGATCCTGGTGACGGCAAGGCTATGGCGCGCGCAATACGAATGGTTCGCCCATGTGCCGCAAGCCGAGCGCGCCGGCGTCAAGGCGCAGACCATCCGCGACCTGCACAAGGGGCGCATGCCCAAGGCCGCTCCGAAGGACGAGCGCGCGATCTACGATTTCATCCAGGAGCTCTATAAGACCCGCCGCGTCAGCGATAAGACCTTCGCGCGCGTGCGTTCACTGCTCGGTGACGCCGCGACCGTCGAGTTGGTGGGAATCCTCGGCTATTACGCGCTGATTTCGATGATTCTCAATGTCTTCCGCATGTCGCCCCCCGAGACTGAGCCACTGCCGTTTGCTGAGAAATAGGGACGAGAGACATGGAGGGCCGCCCGTCGGCGGCGATTGGGTGGGCGGCAAACGGTCGCAAGGATTGGTGTCGAACGCGGCTGTTTGGTAATTTTGCACCGGCGGTGCTGCCTGAACAGTGCAAGCGAAACCGCAATGGCACGTTGTTTGCTGTATGGCTTGGTGCATACGGCTTGGTGCAGACATTTCTGGACGTGATGGAGGGGCTATCATGAAGCGACGAGGGTTCATTGCATGTGCAGCGGCGAGCATGATCGCCAGCGGAGCTTGGCTCATCGCCGGGACCGCCATCCGCGCGCAACAACCGCCGGCGGCGCCACCCGCACCGGCCGCAGCGCCCACTCAGGCGGTGCCGCCAATCGGGCCGGCTGACCCGAAACTGCAGACCGTTACCCTGCCGAGCGGCAAGAAAGTGCATCTGCTGCCGGCAACGCTGGAGACCACCCAGTGGGGCTGGTTCGACAACGCGCAGCCACCCGTGCTGCGGGTCA
>CBFGVM010000479.1:0-3255 GCA_965652015.1 uncultured Alphaproteobacteria bacterium | reverse complement strand
GAATCGCGCCGGACCACCGGATCGATCGTGATGATGGTGTGACGCTCAATTCGACGTCGCTTATGTGCCGTCGTCCCCGCGCAAGCGGGGACCCATGACCACCGCCTCTGGAATATGGGTCCCCAGCATAAGCGCCTTCACGCGCGTCTTCGACGCGCTATGCGCGGGGACGACGCCAGCCATCTGAAAGCGCCGCGTCGTTTGCTTCAATGCCCCGTCGCCATTGCCGCCAATTTTACCGGCTCGGCCGGTGTCTCATTGCCGCGCCACACCACGTGCATGTCCGGCCGCAGCAGAAAAAGATCATATCCATACACATCGCGCGGCCGCTCGTCGGCAAAGTCGAGAATCTGCAAAGGCGCGCCGATGGCGGCGAACGCGCGTTGCAACGCACTGGTATCGGAGTTTGTCCCGCCCAGACGCAGCAACGTGTAGCCGTGACCGTAGCCGATGCGGTCCTGCATCGCGCTGCCGTCGCTGAGCCACACATGCGGCAATCGCGCTCCCGGCCACGTGGTCGGAACGTAACTCATGAAATCGTGCTCCGGTCCCTCGCCTGGCTCGGAGGCGATCAGCGGCGAGCCGACATAGCGGTAGCCGAGCTCGGCGCCGATCATCTCGGTCGCCTTGTGCTGCTCGACATCGGCGACGCGTGCCAGCGCCTCGCGCAGCGCCGCGCTGGCGGCCGTCCGCTCGCGGATTTCCGGCCGATAAAGTGCGCGCCACCGCCGTCGCCCCTGGGTCGCAAAGCCCGAGGCCGCGACGTTGCGCCCTCCCACCTGCCGACGCTCGATCTCGTAGGAGGCGAGGAGGTTAGGGCCACCCCAGCCCGCAAACGTCGCCGCGAGCTTCCATGACAGATCGATGGCGTCGCCGACGCCGGTATTCATGCCGAGGCCGCCGGTCGGAATGACGAGATGTACGGCATCGCCGGCGAGAAACACACGGCCCTCGCCGTAGCGGTCGGCCAAGAGCAGGTTCATGCGCCACTGCCCGACATAGAGCATGTCGTATTTGACCGGCATGGCGACCACCCGCTCGAACATGCGCGCCATGTCGGCGTCGGTCTCGACGACGGAATGCAGGGTGAAATGCCGGGTCGAATCCTGGACGATCAGGAAACTCCCCTCGGCATCGGCCACGTGATAATGCCGGCCCTTGCCGATGGGAATGCGCTCGTAGAGGTCTTCGCAATAATAGAGCGCCTGCCGCAGCTGCTGGATGTTGGCCTCACCGTTGAGCTCGATGCCGAGTTGCCGCCGTACCAGGCTGTTGCCGCCGTCGCAGCCGACCATGTAGGCGCCGCGCAGGGTGGCGGAGGAGCCGTCGCTCCGCTTGACCTGCGCTGTGACCGAACTCTCATCCTGCTCGAACGACACGAGCTCGCAACCGTAGCGCACGCTGACGCTCGGCAGTGTCTCAGCGATCGATTTCAAGAGCGGCTCGAGCGTGTATTGCGAGATGAGCTGGTAGGGCTCGAGCGGCAGGCTGCCGTCCTGGGATTTGGCGATCTGCGCTCTTGCCTCATCCACCGATGGATGCGGATGGTGTACCAGCGGCGGCTCGAGGAGCGACAGCACGATGAAGATGTCCATCGGACAACGAGCGGGAAGGCCGGCGGCGCGAACTTTGTCGACGATGCCCATGCGCCGGTAGATCTCCATGGTGCGGGCGTTGCAGCGCTCCATCTTCGGGAGAAACTGCGGCGCCTCCTTCTGTTCGATGATGATCGTGCGCACGCCGCGCAGTCCGAGGTCGATGGCGAGCGTCAAGCCGGTGGGGCCCGCGCCGATGATGAGAACTTGTGCGTCCATGGGTGGCCGATACTCTGCGTCAATCGACTAGTCGTCTCATAAAATGGGTCCGCGCCTGCGCGGGGACGGCAGACAGTGTAAGGCCGAACCGATCAGGCGGATCACGTATCATTTGCCCGTTTCCATTTCAGCTGTAGCTGCCTCGAAATCGGCGAGTTCGGTTCCCTCCTGAACGAAGTCGCCGACGGCGCATTTGAGCGCCTTGACGCGTCCGTCGGCGGGCGCGCGCAACGTGTGCTCCATCTTCATCGCCTCGAGTACGATGAGCGGCGCACCGCGCTGCAAACCAGCACCTGGTTGCGCGAGAATGCGCGTCACCGTGCCCGGCATCGGCGCGACGATGCGCTCCGCAGCGGCAGTCTCGGAGGTATCCGCCACGAATGGATCGATCCAGTGGATCTTGCAATGACCGCGCGGGGTGCTCAGAGCGAGTTCGCGGCCGGACCATGCCACCGATACCCGCTCGGGCGCGTCGCCAAGGCACATGTCGAACACGGCGCCCCCTCGTGGAACGAATTGCAAGCGATCGGTCCTGCCGTCCGACTCCATCGCCAAGCCGTCGCGGCCATACCACAGCAGCGCGTCGTAACGCTCGGCTCGGTGTCGAAAGCTCAAACGGCGGCTGCGGCGGCCGGCAAGCGTCCAACCATCGGTGCGAGTCCAAGGCGAGTCGTCCGATGCGGCTTGCTCGCTTTGCTCGCGCAGCAACACGGCAGAACAAGCGGCGGCGAGATCGAGCGGTGCGAGCGTGGGCGTGCTCGCGGCGAGGCGGGAAATTTCTCGCTCGATAAAACCAGTGTCGATCTCGCCCTGAATGACCTGCGGATGGCGTAGCAGTGCCCTGAGAAAAGCAAGATTGGTGGTGACGCCGGCGATCTCGAAGCCATGCAAAGCATCGATCAAACGGCTCAGCGCCTGCGGCCGATCGGCGCCCCAGGCGACGAGCTTCGCTAGCAGCGCATCGTAGTAGGGCGTGACCGCATCGCCGGCGCGAAAGCCGGTATCGACCCTGATGCCGTCCCCGGACGGCTCGCGCCATGCGCGAATGGTTCCAGTGACCGGCAGGAATCCCTTGTCGGGATCCTCGGCATAGATGCGCGTCTCAATCGCGTGGCCGTTCGCCACGATCTGATCCTGCTGCAATGGCAGCTTCTCTCCCATGGCGACGCGCAGCTGCCACTCCACGAGATCGAGACCCGTGATCATCTCGGTGACGGGATGCTCGACCTGCAGGCGCGTGTTCATCTCGATGAAGTAGAAGCCACCGGCGCCGGCGATGAACTCCACGGTGCCGGCGTTCACGTAGCCGGCCGCGTGTGCGGCCGCGAGCGCCGCGGCCGACATCTCGGCACGTCGCTCGGCCGTGATGCCGATCGCGGGCGCCTCCTCCATCACCTTCTGATGACGGCGCTGCAGCGTGCATTCGCGCTCGAACAGCGAC
>CBFGVM010000478.1:0-3263 GCA_965652015.1 uncultured Alphaproteobacteria bacterium | reverse complement strand
ACCTCTGCAAGCCGATCGACTACGGCGCCGACATCGTGGTGCATTCGCTCACGAAATTTCTCGGCGGCCACGGCAACTCGATCGGCGGGGTCATCGTCGACGGCGGCACCTTCAACTGGGCGCGCGAAAAGCGTTATCCCATGCTGAGCGAGCCGCGGCCGGAATACCACGGCATCGTACTGCATGAGACGTTCGGCAATTTTGCTTTCGCCATCGCCTGCCGCGTGCTTGCCTTGCGCGACATCGGACCGGCGCTCTCGCCGTTCAATGCGTTCCTCATCCTCACCGGCATCGAGACGCTGCCGCTTCGCATGCAGCGGCACTGCGACAACGCTTTGGCGGTGGCGCAATGGCTCGCCCAGCACCGCGACGTGGCGTGGGTGAGCTATCCGGGCCTACCCGGCGACCGCTACCACAATCTCGCGAAGAAATACGTGCCCAAGGGCGCGGGCTCCTGCTTCACTTTTGGACTGAAGGGCGGTTATGACGCAGGCGTCCGGCTCGTCTCCAATGTGAGGCTATTCTCGCATCTCGCCAATATCGGCGACACGCGTTCGCTGATCATCCATCCGGCCTCGACCACGCATCGCCAGCTCACCGACGCACAGAAGGTCCAAGCTGGCGCCGGGCCCGACGTCGTTCGCCTCTCGATCGGACTCGAAGACAAGGACGACATCGTCGCCGATCTCGAGCAGGGGTTGGCCGCGGCGTAAGGAGGCTCTCCCCCACTCACTTCCGCAACGTCCGCGCCACAAAGTCGCGAATGCGCGCGAGCGTCTCCGGCGCATTCCAAATTTGCTCGATTACGGCATCAAGCTCCGGGTTCTTCATGCGCTCCAGCGCCGGTTCGCGCGTCTGCCGTTTGCTCAAGGCGAAGACCCTCGGCGGCAGAGACGCCAGCGCATTGGCGGCTTCGACCGTCCGATCGAGAAGCGCATGCTCCTCTTCGATGACGTCATGGACCCAGCCGCGTTCGGCCGCCTCGAGTGGCATATAGGTCGCGCCGCTGAAAATCGCGTCCGTGAGAAATTGCGGAGCGGTCGCGCAACGCATGATCTCCATGGCGACGGGCGGAAACGGAACCCCGACGAGAAGCTCGGTCACCCCGATGCGGCCGCCATCGCGCGTCATCAGCCGCCTGTCGGCCGCACACGCGAGTACGCAACCGCCGGCGATGGCGTGGCCATTGATCGCGGCCACGACCGGTGCTGGATGGGAAAAGACCGTCGCCAGCATCGTGCTCAGCGCGGGAAGGAATTTGCGGACATAGCTAGCGTCGCCCTCGACGAGACGCTTAAGGTCGACCCCCGCGGAAAACATGTGCCCGCTTCCGGTCAGCACGACGGCGCGCGCGTTCGACAGTGCCGCAAAGCGCGCGGTCAGCGCTTCGCAGAACTCCAAGCTCATGGCGTTGGCCTTGCCGTGGGCCAAACGAACCAGCGTCACGCCCTCTCGCTCGGCGAGCTCGATCACGTCGCCTGCTCCCCGTGATGCATGGGGGCAGCACGCGCGGCCTTCCCGGCGCCAGCCGGCGCACGCGCGAGACGCTCGGCGTGAATGACCGCGACGGCGAGCACGGCGAGCGCCATGGCCTGATGCGGGAGCGCGAGCGCGAGCGGCGCCTGATGCAGCAGCGTCGCGATCCCGAGCGCCGCCTGGAGGGTCACAGCCGACGCCAGCGCGAGCGCTCGCGTAAGCACCGGACCTCCCCGCAGCGTGTGGATGACGTCGATGGCGTGCAGCAGCACAACGAGCTCCAGCGCGTAGGCCATGATGCGATGGTCGAACTGCACCGTGAGCGTATTCTCGAAGAAGTTGCGCCAGAGCGGTGCGTTGAAAAATAGACGCGACGCTTCCGGCACTAGGCTGCCATCGATCAGCGGCCAGGTGTTATAGATGAGACCGGCGCGCAGCCCGGAGACGAGCGCGCCCAAATAGATTTGAACGACGACCAGGACGAGAACCACCAACGCGCCGGCCCGAACGCGCGCAGGCGCGATGATATCAGGGCGCGGCAGGAGCCCTTGCGCCGTCCACAGGATGGCCGCGAAGATCACGCACGCGAGCGTCAAGTGGAACGCCAGCCAATACTGCGACACGGTCACCCGCCCGGAGAGGCCCGAGGCGACCATCCACCAGCCCACCAGGCCGAGCACCGCACCGAGTCCGAAAATCATCCATAAGCGCGCGCGCAGCGGCGGCTCGATCCAACCGCGCCAGAGAAACCACAAAAACGGAACGAAGAACGCGGCCCCGACGAGACGCGCCAGCAGCCGGTGCGTCCATTCCCACCAATAGATCGTCTTGAACTCGTCGAGACTCATCCCCGCGTTGCGCTCGCGGTATTGCGGGATGGTCTTGTACTTGTCGAATTCGGCCTGCCAAGCGGACCCATCGAGCGGCGGCACCACGCCGGTCACGGGTTTCCATTCAACGATCGACAGACCGGATTCGGTGAGCCGCGTTGCCCCGCCCACGACGACGGTCACGAACATCAGCGCTGCAACGGCCAGCAGCCACAGCCTGATGGCGTGGCGGCGGGTTCCCGGACACGGAGCAAGAGCGGGCATGCGATCGTTTGGTTACCGGCGCCGCGGACCATATAATCATGCGCCTGCTCCCGCAAATGAGCGAGATCATGCCGATCCGTCTCCGCAAGCTCGTTGGCGCGATCATGCTGATCGTCCTGGTGCTCGCCTGGGCGCTCGTCGCAATGGCGCTCGCGCAATCGGCTGTCGTCAAGGCTAACGGCCTGATCGAGGTGATCTACTACGTGGTCGCCGGACTCGGCTGGGTGTTGCCGGCGATGCCGCTTATTCGCTGGATGTCGCGGCCGCCCTCCCATGATCATTGGCATTGACGCCTGCGGCCCGGAAGTCGCTCTTTTCAGATGTTTCACCAATTGAACCCATTATGACGCAGCGACGACAAACCGCTGTCCGCCCAATGGCTCGCCCTTGCACCTCGGGCCGCGGCAGCGTAGACGTGCCCGTTGACGGAGCGTAGCGCAGCCCGGTTAGCGCACCAGTCTGGGGGACTGGGGGTCCCGGGTTCAAATCCCGGCGCTCCGACCATTATCGCGAGCGAGCGCAGTTTGGCCGGCTGTCGGGAATGCAATTGCAGCAAACTGAAGTCGCTCTCGCCACGGCGTCATCTGCCGAGCATGACTGGCATCGCAGCGCGGTGAGGAAGCTGGCGCGGCTCGACGCCGCCTGGGCCGCCGTGTTGCTGTGCTACTGCGCCGTCTTCGGCGGCATCCTCAT
>CBFGVM010000477.1:0-3275 GCA_965652015.1 uncultured Alphaproteobacteria bacterium | reverse complement strand
TAGATTGCCAGCAGGAGACGGAACCGATCCGTCGAAACCTGATGGAGCAAAATCATGCGGTCTTTGATGACGCGAACCAACGAAGCAGCGCGGAAATCGCTTGGCGATGAGGCGCGCTGGAATGCGGTCGAGCGACGCGATCGCGCCGCCGACCGCACGATCGTTTATTCGGTGCGCACGACCGGCGTCTATTGCCGGCCATCGTGCGCAGCGCGCCTGCCGCGGCGCGATAACGTGGCGTTCCACGCGACCTGCGCCGACGCCGAACGGGCGGGCTTTCGTCCGTGCAAGCGTTGCCGACCGACCGAACCCGCGCGCGATGACGCGCATGCCGCCCTGGTGGCGAACGCATGCCGGTCGATTGAGGAAGCGGAGGAGGTGCCGAGCCTCGCTGCGCTGGCGCAAGCCGCCGGTATGAGTCGTTTTCACTTCCACCGCGTCTTCAAGGCGGTCACCGGCGTGACGCCGAAGGCCTATGCCGCCGCCTATCGCGGCAAGCGCGTACGCGAGGAGCTCTCCTCACGGGGTACGGTGACTGAAGCGATCTATGGCGCGGGATTCAATTCCAACGGCCGCTTTTACGCCGCTGCGCCCGAACTGCTCGGGATGACGCCGACGCAATTTCGTACCGGCGGCAGCGGCAATGCCATTCGCTTTGCGGTCGGCCAATGCTCACTCGGTGCGATCCTGGTCGCGGCCACGGACAAGGGGGTGTGCGCCATCGAGTTCGGCGACGATCCCGAAGCATTGGTGCGCGGCCTGCAGGACCGCTTTGCCAACGCGCGTCTCGTCGGCGGCGACGAGATGTTCGAGCAACTCGTGGCCAAAGTCGTGGGCTTCATCGAGGCGCCGGCGCGCGGCCTCGACCTGCCGCTCGACATCCGCGGCACCGCGTTCCAGCAGCGGGTGTGGAATGCAATCCGCGATATCCCGGCCGGCGCGACCGCAAGTTACGGCGAGATCGCCAAGCGGATCAGAGCTCCGAAGGCGGTGCGTGCGGTGGCGCAGGCCTGTGCCTCGAATGGCATTGCGGTTGCGATTCCCTGTCACCGCGTGGTGCGCACGGATGGATCGACCTCGGGCTACCGCTGGGGCGTTGCCCGCAAGCGCGCCCTGTTGGCGCGGGAGAAGGCGGCATGACCCGCCTCCTTTTGGCCTCGCGTGAGCGCGCGCCTGCGCAGGCCGCGCGCGCACTCGCCACGCAGATTGCCGCGCTCGATTGGTCGAGCATTGCCGGGCAACTGGATGCTTATGGTAGCGCGACCACCGGGCAGCTATTGACGTCGCAGCAATGCGCGGCGCTGGTCGAAAGCTACGCGTCGGACGCGCCGTTTCGCAGCCGTGTCGTGATGGCACGGCACGGCTTCGGACGCGGCGAGTACAAATACTTCGGCTATCCGCTGCCGGAGTTGGTAGCGGCGTTGCGGGAGGCGCTATACCCGCCATTGGCCGAGGTCGCCAACCGCTGGAATGATGCCATGGGGATGCGTGTGCGATTTCCGCATGATCATGCGGCCTATCTCGCGCGCTGTCATAAAGCCGGCCAGACGAAGCCGACGCCGCTTCTCCTCGCCTACGAAGCCGGGGACTACAATTGCCTGCACCAAGACATCTACGGCGAGCACGTTTTTCCGTTGCAGGTCGCGTTCCTGTTGTCGCGTCCGGGCGAAGATTTCAGCGGGGGTGAATTCGTGCTCACGGAGCAGCGGCCGCGCATGCAGTCGCGGGCGGAAATCGTTCCGCTCGTGCAAGGTGAAGGAGTCATCTTCCCCGTGCATCATCGGCCGGTGCAAGGCACGCGCGGCATCTATCGCGTCAATATGCGTCACGGCGTGAGCCGTCTGCGCTCGGGTCGCCGCCACACGCTGGGCGTCATCTTCCACGATGCCAAGTAGGCCGACCTCGGAGCGCCGCCGGAACACGTGCGCTCGTGCTAGGATCGGATAATGAGCGGTGCTGCAAATTTCGTCGAAGCGCCCGTCGCTAAAGTCCGCGATCAGATCGTGCGCGCCTGCGCCGAGGCGCGGCGCGATCCGGCCTCGGTGACGCTGGTCGCTGTTTCAAAAACCTTCGGCGCGGATGTGATCGAGCCGGTGATCGCCGCGGGCCAGCGTGTATTCGGCGAGAATCGGGTGCAGGAGGCAAAGGCGAAATGGCCGGCGCTCAAACAGCGCCATGGCGATATCGAGCTTCATCTTGTCGGCGCGCTACAGTCCAACAAAGCGAAAGAGGCGGTCGCGCTGTTTGACGCTATTCATTCCCTTGATCGGCCGAGCCTCGCCGAGGCGCTGGCCAAGGAAATCGCCAGACAGGGCCGCAGCCCGACGCTGTTCGTCGAGGTCAATACCGGCGGCGAGCCACAGAAGAGCGGGGTGCTGCCGGAGGATGGCGACGCCTTCATCAAGGCGTGCCGCGAGCGCCATGGGCTTGCGATTGCCGGGCTCATGTACCTTCCGCCGGTCCATGAGCCGCCGGCCCCGCATTTCGCGCTGACAGCCAAGATCGCGCGCCGCAATGGCTTATCGCTCTTGTCGATGGGTATGAGCGCGGACTTTCCGCTCGCCATCGCGTTTGGCGCGACGCATGTGCGGGTGGGAACCGCCATATTCGGGGAAAGGGCGTTGCGGGAAGACGTCCGCGCCTAAAGTTCGACCGCGATCCGGGTCTGTGGGCCGAGGACCGCGAGCAAGCGTTGGAGATCTTTTGGCGCGAGCGCCACGCATCCCGCGGTCGGTGATCGGTTCGGCCGCGCCACGTGCACGAAGACCGCGCTGCCTCGGCGGGCGATCCGTGGGCGGGTGTTGTGGTCGATTTCGACAATGAAATCGTAGAGTCGGTCGTCCCGCCAAAGGCGGTCTCCGCCGTCATCGGCCGCGCGTCGGAAAGGGCGGTTGTAACGGCGGTCTGTGGTATCTTCGCACCAGGCGAGGGTAGGATAAATGCGTCGGGTCGGCAGCAGCGTGGGCGGATGCGGGTGGCGATCGGCCCGCCACCATAGGCGGACGAGCCGGAATCGCCCGCGCGGGGTGGCGCCGTCGCCCTCGAACTTGTTGGCGCGAATGCCCCCGCGGCCGATCACGACCGGTATTGTGTGCGGTCCGGCGAGCAGGATGCCGTGGGTCGGGCTGCCCGGCTTGGCCCGCACGCGGATCAAGGAAAGAGCCCGGCGACGCATGGAACACCGATCCCAGCTGCGAACAAGCGTCAAAGTGGCAATCCAGCTTGCCCTTTTACCCCCGAATGATCTATTCCGCGCCATGCCTTGCCGGGACGAC
>CBFGVM010000476.1:0-3287 GCA_965652015.1 uncultured Alphaproteobacteria bacterium | reverse complement strand
TTCAGTCTGAAATCGACAAGTGGGGTCCGATAATCAAGGCCGCCGGCATCAGCGCTAGCAATTGAGCGCGGGTCGACAATGAGGCTCAACCGAGCAGTCAGCGGCTAGCTGAGGGCCCACCGGACTGCGGCGCCGCCTTGTTCTGGTATTTGCCAGTGAGCGCGTTGTCGTCCATGTCCTTCGCGCAGTCGATCGCCATGTTTTGCGATTCATTATGCAGGCCGTGGAAGCTCTCGGTGCCGGCATCGGCGCTGACGTGAAGGATCGGAAGGCCTTTAGCCCGCACGCGGTCGGCAAACTCCCGCTGCGACCGGAACGAGACGATTTGGTCGTCAGGATCCGACAGGACGATCATCCTTCGGCCTGGCTGAGGCTGCATCGCGGCGACGTGATCGAGCGGGTCGTATAAGGCTTTGAGTCCTGCCTCGATTTTTCTGCCTTGGTCACGCGCCCGCGTTTTGACCGAGATCACGCCCGCGGCCATGATCGCGCAGCCGACATCGGTGCGCATTTGCGCAAGCCCGGCAACCGTGTGTGCCCCACCCGACTGTCCGGCCAGATGCAGACGTTTGAAGCCGTGCCGCACCTTCAGTTCATCGAGCGCGGCCATTGTGACACGGATTTCAAGCAGCGAGCGTCGTTTGCGGTGATCACCCGAGGAGCCAAATGCCCCCGGACGCCCAATGGCGATATAGGGTCCGCCATAAACGCGCGACCAGCGCTGGACGTCGCGCTGCATGCGACCGTCTGTCATGAAGGCGGAATATTTATTGAGCTGGCCAGGCGTTTTAGAGTCGCCCAAATCACCGTGGATATACACCACCGCTTCGTCCTTCGAGCCACCTGCCGTGGACATCCAGTAACGCACGCAATAGCCCGCTCCATCGACGCGCACCCAGACCGCGTTCCGCAAATCCTTGCATTGAGATTCACCGACGACAACGCCGTGACTGAGGACAGCTGCTGTATTCAACGGTGGATCATCAACGTCAGGGGGTATCTCCGGTACCTTATTTTGATACTTCGCAACGATTGCATTTTCCCTGGCGCCGCGGGCACAGTCAGCCGCCGCCGACAGGCCTCTAGGCAAAAGATTGTGCGCATTGACGTCGGACGCAGCGGCGAAGATTTGCTGCACCGGCAAACCGGCCGCACTGGCACGCCTCACATAAGCGGTCTGCGAACGCGCCGAGATGACGACATCGTCCGGGTCGGTTACGACGATGATGCGAAGATCGGAGCGCTTCACCACCTGGTTAACCACCGAGATCGGATCGACGGGATGTTTGTTTCCCGTGAAGTCGTCGTCGCGACCCGACTCGGCAAGTCTGCTTCGCACCGAAAGAAGCGACGATGCAAGCACGGCGCATCCCACATCTGTGCGCCGCGCCAGTAGCGCGGCGGGTGCATGGCCGCCCTCGCTGTATCCGGCAAGATGGAGCCGGTTGTATCTGTGACGGGTTTTGATCGCGTCGAGCGCCGCAGAAACAAGATCGATTTCGCGAGCGGTTCGGCGCTTGGCGTACTCGCCCGATGAGCCGTAGGTGCCGGGCCGGCCCAGGTAAATATAAGGCATTCGTAGACTGCGAGACCACCGCGCGCTTTGATCCTGCATCGCGGCCGGGCTGAGCTTGAGGTAGAAATCGTAAGGCTTCAGCTCCCCGCGCGCGTTGGTCGAGGCGACTTCGCTGGAAACCAAGACCATAGCCTCGGGCCCGGAGCCGCCGGCCGTCGAGTGATAATAGCGCATGCACTCGCCCTCCTGGTCGACGGCCACCCACACGGCCCCCGACAGGGCAGCACACTCGGCTTGCGTGATCCGTTTGCCGCGAAGCAGTTCGCTGCTCGAGAAAGGCTCGGTCTCAAAGTTGGGTGCCGTTGCAGGCAGCGTGGATTGAGCGTGCGCTGCTTCCCGCGCAATGCCGAGCAGGACCAGCGCGCATACGAGCACCGCCGCGAGATGGCGCATGGACCCTCAGCTCCGAACGCGATCGGACCTTAGCAGGGAACGGGGGAAAACGGCACTGGGGACCTGCGGGAAAACGATTTCAACCCGCCGCCGCCAGCAGCGTCCGCACGTCATCGGCCGCGACCTTGCGCGGCACAGTGATCGCCATCGCCGCGATTTCTTGCGCCACAAAGTCGGTCTTAGCGCGGTCGAAGCCGACCTCAACGAGCCGTTGCGGGACCGGAAAGCCGCGCAGCATCTGCGCCAGGCGATCCGCACCATCGCCGCCGAGCGCCGCGGCGAGCTGCGTCCGTGCCTCCTCCGCGGCCACCAGGTTGAAGCGCGCGACGTGCGGCAGGATGATCGCGTGGGTTTCGGCGTGGGGCAGGCCCAGCACGCCCAGCACGTGCGCGAGCTTGTGCTGGAGGCCGGTGCCCGAAGCGAGCACGACGCCGGCAAGCCACGCGGCGATGAGACACTCCGCGCGCGCCTCGCGGTCGGTGCCGTCGGCGACCGCGCGCGGCAAATGCGCGGCGAAGCGGCGCATTGAGTCGGTTGCAAGCGCCATCAGGAACGGCGTCCGATCGGCAACCCACAGCGCCTCGACGCAATGGGCGATGGCGTTCATCCCGCTCGCCGCGCTTACCGACGCCGGCAGCGCCAGCGTAAGCTCGGGATCGTAGACGATGGTGCGCGGCAGCACGCGGGCATCCTTGCCGGTGAACTTGCGCTCCCCGTCGCTCAGCCCCCAGATCGCGGTCGCTTCCGAACCGGAATAGGTGGTGGGCACCGCGATGATCGGCAGGCCGAGATCGCGCGCGATGATCTTGGCGAGCCCGATGGCGGCGCCGCCGCCGGCGGCGACGAGGCCATCCGCACCGCGCGCAGCTGCGACGCCGGCCTCGGCGGTTGGCTTGGGCACGTGCAGCGACGCCTGCGCATGCAGCCCCGCCGCCCGCGCTCCCAAGAGTTCGACCAGCCGCCCGCCGAGGCGCGCACCGCTGCCAGGCGTTGCGATCACCAGCGCGCGGTTCAAGCCGAGCCGCGCCGCTTCGTCGCCAATGCGCGCGACCGCGCCCGGCGCGAAAACGACGCGCTGGCCTTGGATATCATGAACGAATGATGCGACCATCCGACGCGTCGGGCCGCACGCCTGCCCACTGTTACCGGGCAATCATTGTAACTCGCCTTGCGCGGCGCGTCGTGCGAATATCCGCGTACGAGCAAAGAATGCCGGCTCGACCGGACGGCTCGTCGAAACCGGAGGGAAATGATGCAATCCAAAATCGCACCCGGCCGCCGTCATGGCTGGACTTGTCCCGGCCATCCACGTCTTTCA
>CBFGVM010000475.1:0-3288 GCA_965652015.1 uncultured Alphaproteobacteria bacterium | reverse complement strand
CGCGTGCTCCGGGCCGAACCAGTAGGCGCCGAAGCTCTCGACGATGCCAAGCACGATGCCGCCGACGATGGCCCCGGGCACGCTGCCGAGCCCGCCCAGCACGCAGACGACGAAGGCTTTGCCCAGAAAGGTTCCGCTGTTGAGCGGGGAAATCGGAAAGATGATGCTGAGCAGCGCCCCGGCGGCGCCGGCCATGAGTGCGCCGATGCCGAAGGTGATGGCGTTGATGCGCTTGACGTCCACACCCATGAGCGCGGCCGCCTCGCGATCCATGCGTACGGCGACGATGGCGCGGCCGATCCTGCTGTCGCGCAGGAGGCGCCACAGCAACACGGTGAGGAGAAGCGCGAGCGCCATCGCCGCCACCCGGTCGCCCGGCAAGAACACCGGCCCGATCTCAAGCGTGCCGAGCGGGTGCGCGAGATTGACCGACCGGTAGTCGGCGGTGAACGCGACCAGCATCGCGTTGTTGAGGATGAGGTCGAGGCCGAAGGTCAGCGTGAGCGTGATCAGCACCGGCGCGGCGATTACCCGGTTGATGATGCCGGCATGGACGGCATGGCCGATGGCGTAGAGCACGGCGCCCGCGATCACGACCGAGACAAACGGATGAATGCCGGCATGCACGTAGGCGAAGTAGGCGATATAGGAGCCCAGCACGATGAACGTGCCGTGCAGGATGTTGATGACGTTGAGGACGCCCCAGACCAGTGAGAAGCCCACCGCGATGCAGGCGTAGAGGCCGCCCAGGACGAGTCCATTCGCAGCAATCTGCAAATAGATCATGACCGAAGTGCCTGCGCCTACGTTAGTGCGTCACACGCCGGAGGCGCGCTGTCGCCGCCTGTGCCCTCTCCCCATCGAAGTCGGATCTATCCGACTTCGACCGATTTAATGCCGAACTCGGGCAAGCCCGAGTTCGGGTGGAGAGGGCTGCTCGCTTTTGCAGCACTAAGGAATGGGTGAGGGGGTTCGGATCCATCAGCACCGCCGGTAACCCCCTCACCCCAATCCTCTCCCCAAGCGGGGAGAGGGAGCGCACCGAGTTCGCGGCACGCTCAGGGGATCGGGACGCGCAGATCACCCTGCTTGATGGCAGGAGGCCAGAGCACGACCGGCTGGCCGCCCCGAAGCTGAAACACCGGCGGCTGCAGCGAATTGATCTGCCCTGAGGGGCTGAACTTGACCTTGCCGTAGAAAGTCTCGACGTCGAGCGCCGCGATCGCATCGCGCACCTTCGCCGGATCGATGGAGTTGGCGGCCTCGATGCCGAGCTGGATGACGGCGCCGTCCACCGCCGAGGACGCATCCACATAGTCGGCTTCGCCCCCGTACTTCTTCGCCCAAGCCGCATTGAATGCCTCGGTCGAGCCGAACACGTCCTTGCCCTTGTAGCGCACGGCCGGATGCCACCACGACATGCTGGTGATGTTCTCGGCGAGCGGACCGACGGTCTTGGCGAATTCGGGATAGGCTGGTCCGGCGATCATGGTGAGGACCTGCGGCTTGAGGCCGAGATCGTTCATCTGCCTGCGGATGAGCATAAGGTCGTTGATGTAGCCCGACGCATAGACCCAGTCGGGACGCGCGGCGCGCATCTGCGTGATCGCCGCCGCGTGATCCATCGTTCCGATCGCGTAGCGCTCGAATGTCACCACTTCGAGGTTCTGGGCCTTGACCGCCTTCTCGAACGCCTGCGCTACCGCCAGCGGGAAAAGATCGTTTCGCGCCAGGATGGCAACGCGCTTGATGTTCGGATTCTTCTCGGTCACGAGCTTGGCGATCGGATCGGACACGGTGTCGTTGGGCGTGAGCGTGCCGAAGAGGAATTTGTAGTTCTGGTCGTACACCTCCGCCGAAGACGCCGTCGGCGCGATCATGGGGATGCCGTATTTCTCCGAGACCGCGCTCGTCGCTTTGGTGGCGCCGGAGCCGAACGGCGAGAACAAGAAATTGACCTTGTCCTCGGTGATCATGCGCTCCGCCGATTGCACGGCGCGCGGCGTGTTGGACGCATAATCGGCGTAGACGATCTCGACCTTATACGTCTTGCCGCCGGCCTTGATCCCGCCCTTGGCATTGGCCGTCTCGGCCCACAGATCGTAGCCGCGCTGCTGCTTGAGCCCTTCCGGCGAGAGCGGGCCGGTCAGCGGCAGCGGGGCGCCGACTTTGATCGTGTCCTGTGCGGCCGCTGGGAGAAGAGGCAATACGGCGAAGCCGGCGGCGGCGATGCCGGCCGCGAGGCGGCACGAGAGGTGGCGGGTCAGCATTGTGGCTCCCTCGGAAAGCTGGCTGTGAAGTCGGTGATCGTTCGGCATGTCTGCTTTGTGCCAAGCTAAGCGTAGAACCGCTTGCCTGTCGAGGACGGTGCATGCTTCACAAGTGGGACATGTCATCGCCCTCGACCAAGACGGCGCCGTACGGGTCCTGGAAGTCGCCGATCACATCGGACCTCATCGTCGCGCAATCCATCACCTTGTCGGAGGTGTGCCTCGACGGCGGACACCTCTATTGGCTGGAAGGGCGCCCGCAAGAGCAGGGTCGATGCGTCGTGGTGCGCGCCGGCGCAGACGGCCGAGCCACGGACATCACTCCGCCGCCCTACAATGCGCGCACCCGCGTGCACGAATACGGCGGCGGATCGTGGACCGTGCGGGAGGGGACGGTCTATTTCTCCAATTTCGCGGACGGCCGCCTGTATCGTCAGGAGGCAGGCGCGTCGCAGCCGCAGGCGCTCACGCCCGAGGCGCCCGCGCCCGGCCGGCAATGGCGCTTCGCCGACGGCGTGATCGATCGACGCCGCAACCGCTGGATCGGCGTGCGCGAGGATCACACCGTCAACGGCGAGCCGGTCAATGCCGTTGTCGCCGTCGATCTCGGCGGCGGCGACGGGCCCGGACACGTGCTCGCCAGCGGCCACGATTTCTACGCGTCGCCGCGGCTCTCGCCGGATGGACGCCGGCTTGTTTGGCTCGCCTGGGATCATCCCAACAGGCCGTGGAACGGCACGCGGCTCTACCTCGCGGAGTTGGATCGCGCAATCAGCAAGCTCGAACCGATCGCCGGCGGAGCAACGGAATCGATCTTCCAACCGGAATGGTCGCCCGACGGCGCGCAGATCGTGTTCGTGTCCGATCGCTCTGGCTGGTGGAATCTTTATTCGCTCGATCTCGCAACGCGAGCCGTGCGGGCGCTGGCGCCGATGGCGGCGGAGTTTGGATTGCCGCAATGGCTGTTCGGCATGTCCACCTACGCTTTCGCCGGACCGGAGCGGATCGTCTGCACCTA
>CBFGVM010000474.1:0-3292 GCA_965652015.1 uncultured Alphaproteobacteria bacterium | reverse complement strand
GCGGATTTTGCCGCTCGCACGGTCGAGCGAGATTTCGACCGCACCCGCGCCGAGCGAGGCCGAACGCTCGGTGATCGAGATCCCGAGCGCCCTGCCGTCGGGACGCTTGGCTTTGTAGTCGCACATCTGCGCCAGCGTCTCGAACACCTTGCGCGCCTTGGGTGTAGCGCCCATCCGTTCGAAGCGGAACTCAATCGGATCGATGCCTTGATCGACCGCCATCTGGTCGACGAAGCTTTCGATCGCGAAGGTGTTGAACACGTGGCCGACCGCGCGCCAGTGCTTGAGCTTGATGCCGTGCGAGACGCCACGCCGCTCGATCGCCTGGTTGGGCACCCCGTAATACGGAATTTTGATGCCGGTGATGAGCAAGAACTCGCCGTCGCCGACCACGCAGTGCTTCCAACCCGTGACCTTGCCCGAGGCATCGGTCGCTGCCTCCAGGCACTGGAAGGACTGCGGCCGAAACATGCCTTGGGCGATGTCCTCCTCCCGCGTCCATATCAACTTGACGGGGCGGCGTACCTCCTTGGCGATGAGCGCGCATTCGGCGGCGTAGTCGCCCAGCGAACGGCGACCGAAGCCGCCGCCCATGTAGCATTGGTGGAAATCCACCTGCTCGGGCGGGAGCCCGAGCGCCTTCGCCACCGCCTTGCGGGATTCGTCGGGCGCTTGACTGCCCTCCCACACCTCGACCTTGTCGCCAGCGTCGTTGATGCGGACCACCGCGTTCAGCGGCTCCATTTGGGCGTGATAGCCGTAGTCGCTGCGGAATTCGCCGTGATAGGTCTTGGCCGCGGCGGCAAAGGCGGCGGCGACGTCGCCCTTCTGTTCGAGCTTGACCGCTTGCGCATTCGGATCGGCGTGGACCTTGACGTAGTCCTCGAGCGCCCGATCGGAATTGAACCCGTCAGCCTTGGCCTTGCGCCACGTCACTTTCAAGGCATCGCGGCCGGCCTTCGCGTTCTCGAAATGATCGGCGACGACCGCCAGTCCGTTGGGGAGCTTGACGACGGCGATGACACCGCGAATGGCCTTGACCTCGGCGTCGTTCCAGCTCTCCGGCGCGATCGCCGACGGATCCTGCTTGCCCGCATCCCAAATGCCCGGCTGCGCGTTGTGAATGGGCGAGTGCAAGGTCGAGGCATAGACCATCCCAGGCAATTTCACGTCGATGGCGTATTGCGCCGTGCCGTTGACTTTCGATGGCGTGTCGCGCCGCGGCACTGACTTGCCGATCAGGCGGAAATCCTTGCGCTCCCTGAGCTCCTTCGGATCGACCGCCGGAAGCGTCGGGGGAATTGTCCCGAAGGCCGCGATCTCGCCATAGCTCAGGCGCGCTCCAGTGGCGGGATTGACGACCACGCTCGGCTCGGTCTTGAGCGTTGCGGCGTCGACGCCCCACTTCTGGGCGGCGTTGGCGATCAACACCTTACGAACCTGGGCGCCGGCGATGCGCAGTTGGGTGAAATAGAGTTGCACCGCGCGGCTGCCGACGATCCACATCAGGTTCTCGGTGCCGAAGGGGTCCTTGTAGCCGTAGACCTTGGCGTCGGCCGGGGTCCATTCGATAGCGACCTTCGACCAGTCGGCGTCCATCTCCTCGGCGACGATGAGCGGCAGCGAGGTCATGGAGCCCTGGCCCATCTCGGCGCCGGCGCTCAGGATCGTGATCGTGCCGTCCGCCGCGATGCGGACCCATGGGTTGATCGCTGCGTTGGCCAACGCATTCGCCTGCGCCTGCGACATCAGGCGTACGCCGTCGTTTCCGACCGCGATGCAGAACGCCATTCCGCCCAAGCCGGCGATCACGCCGCGGCGTGAGATATCCCGATCGATGATGGTCATGACTCAGGCCTCCCTCGCTACGCGCTCGATGGCGGCGATGATGCGATGATAGGTCCCGCAGCGGCAGATATTGCCGTCCATGTGGGTGATGATCTCGGCGCGAGAGGGCTTTGGATTCTTGGCGAGAAGCTCCGCGGCTTTCATGATCTGCCCCGACTGGCAGTAGCCGCACTGTGGGACTTCTTCGACCACCCACGCCTTCTGCAACGGATGGGAGGAGCTGGGTGACAGGCCTTCGATGGTGACGACCGTCTTACCGGCGACCGAGCCCACATCGATCTGGCACGAGCGCTGCGCCGTGCCGTCGATGTGGATGGTGCAGGCACCGCACAGACCGGCACCGCAGCCGTATTTGGTGCCGGTCAATCCGACGTGGTCGCGGATGGCCCATAACAGCGGCGTGCTCGGATCGGCATCGACCGAGACCTGCCGGTTGTTCAAGGTGAACGAAACCATGCTTCCTCCTCTCGTTTCGCGCCTTTTTCCGCACGTGCATCGGCACGATAGGTGGCCCGAGTGGGACGTGCGGACGGCTTGATCTATGGCTCAACGCTGGACTTTGAGGGCCATCAGTCTAGCAACCTGGCGCCTCTTTCACATCGGAAAAATTCGAAAGATGCAGTTATCCTGACGTGCTTTAGCCCGCTTAAGCTGCAATGCAAGCGTTCCCCTCCCATATGAGCCGGATGCACCAGCAGACCCAAATCTTAGCCCCGGGCGCCGCCGACAATCCGTTGCTGGAGGAATGGGGGGACCCGTTCGGGGTCCCCGCGTTCGGCCGGATCAAGCCTGATCATTTCCGGGGAGCCTTTGCGCGCGCATTTGCATCGCACGCGGCCGAGGTTGCGGCGATTGCCGGCAATGCGGCCGCGCCGACCTTCGAGAACGCCATTGCCGCCCTCGAAGCGAGCGGCCAGGCGCTCACGCGGACGCTCAACGTTTTCATCCTGCTGGCCGGCGCCCACAGCAACGATGATCTGCTTGCGATCGAGCGCGAGGTGGCGCCGCTGAGAGCCAAGCACTGGGACGGCATTCTCATGGACGCGGCTTTGTTCGGCCGCATCGAGTCCCTTCATCGGGCGGGCGACCGGCTCGCGCTTTCGGCGGAACAACGGCGCGTGCTCGAGCGCTATTACCTCAAATTGGTGCGCGCCGGTGCGGCGCTTGATGCCGGCGCGAAGGCGCGGCTCGCCGACATCAACGCGCGGCTCGCCACGCTCGGCACCACCTTCAGCCAGAACGTCTTGGCGGACGAGCAGGGCTACGCGCTGGTGCTCGACGGCGCGGACGACCTCGCCGGGCTTCCGGAGTTCGTGCTCGCAGCGGCGCGTGCGGCGGCCGAGGAGCGCGGGCTTGCCGGCAAGCACGTCATCACCATCTCGCGCTCGAGCGTCGAACCCTTCCTGCAATTCTCCGCGCGGCGCGACCTGCGCGAGAAGGTGTT
>CBFGVM010000473.1:0-3296 GCA_965652015.1 uncultured Alphaproteobacteria bacterium | reverse complement strand
GCCTGTGGCCGTGTGTCGGTCGGTGGGCATCCGGACAAGAGGCCGGACAGCCGCCCGGAGCAAGATCGCAGCATTGAGTCTGTGATCGTCTGAGCTCCGAATCCACTTGACCGGCAGCCGGAGGCGAAACCGGCATACCCCGCGCTCAACGGGGGACGCGGCTTAAAGCAACGACGGACCGGGCTTCCTTGGTCTCTGCCGGCCTCCACCGCCGGCGTGGCTACCGAAGAGGCTTGTTCATCATTGCCGGCCGTGCGGAGTGGGATCTCCCCATTCCAATCCAAGGCAGCACAAGCGGGTGAAGAACCCACGTTCGCAGGTGCGTCCCCATCGCGCACTGGCGACGAGTTCACAACCCGCATCACCAGGCGGTTCGCCGCCTGCCAGCTGTGGGGAGAGCGCTCATGACCGCGCGCATCCGCCAATTTCTTCGCAAGCGGGCCGAGGACGGCCCCTGCCTCGTCGTCGATCTCGACGTCGTGCGTGAAAACTATCTGGCCTTCGCCAAAGCGCTGCCGGATACGAAGGTGTTCTATGCCGTAAAGGCCAATCCGGCGCCCGAGGTGCTCGCGCTGCTTGCGGCACTGGGCTCGAGCTTCGATGCCGCCTCGGTGTCCGAGATCGAGATGGTGCTCGCAGCCGGCGCGACGGCGGACCGCATCTCCTTCGGCAACACCATCAAGAAGGAGCGCGACGTGGCGCGTGCCTATGCGCTCGGCGTGCGCCTTTTCGCCGTCGACTGCACCGCCGAGGTGGACAAGATCGCCCGTGCCGCGCCCGGCGCGCGGGTGTTTTGCCGTATCCTCTCCGACTGCGTCGGGGCGGAATGGCCGCTGTCGCGCAAATTCGGCTGCGAACCGGCCATGGCGGCCGACGTGCTCGAGCACGCCCACCGGCTCGGCCTCGAAGCCTATGGCGTCTCCTTCCATGTCGGCTCCCAGCAGCGCAATCCACACGCTTGGGACCGGGCGCTCGCGTCCGCGGCGGCCGTGTTCCGCGAGTGCGGCGAGCGTGGGCTCAGCCTCACCATGGTGAACTTGGGCGGCGGCTTCCCGACCAAATATCTCAAGAACGTGCCGACGGTGAAAACCTACGGCTCGTCGATCTTCCGCGCGCTGCGCCGGCACTTCGGCAACCGCATCCCGGAGACGATCATCGAGCCGGGCCGCGGCATGGTCGGCAACGCCGGCGTCATCGAGGCGGAGGTCGTGCTCGTCTCCAGAAAGAGCGAGAACGATGACGTGCGCTGGGTCTATCTCGACATCGGCAAGTTCGGCGGCCTCGCCGAGACGATGGACGAATCGATCCGCTATCCGATCCGCACCCCGCGCGACAGCGACGAGCTTTCCCCCTGCGTGCTCGCGGGGCCGACCTGCGATTCGGCCGACGTGATGTACGAGCGCGAGCCCTACGCCTTGCCGATCAGTCTCGAGATCGGCGACAAGGTGCTGATCGAGGGCACCGGCGCCTACACCGCCACCTACTCGTCGGTGGCCTTCAACGGCTTCGCGCCGCTGAAGACCTATCACATCTAGCGAGCGGACGGAGATCTGAGATGGTTACCGTCCGCAAGGAACGGCCGGCCGAGGCCGCGACGCGTGAGGCGTTGCTCGACCTCGCCTACGGGCCGGCCCGGTTCACCAAGGCGTCCGAGCGCCTGCGCGAAGGGCGTGTGCCGGAACTGGCGCTGGTGGCCGCCGAGGGCCGCCGCATCGTCGGTACGTTGCGGCTGTGGCAGGTGTCGGCCGGTCCCGACCGGCCGGCGCTGCTGCTCGGCCCGCTCGCGGTCGCGCCCGACCGCCGCAAGCGCGGCATCGGCTCGACGCTGGTGCACCACGCGCTGCGCGAGGCCGAACGTCGCCGCCATGGCGCCGTCCTGCTGGTCGGCGACGCGTCGTATTATGCGCGGTTCGGCTTCTCCAGCGAGAAGACCGGCGCGTTGTGGCTGCCCGGGCCTTACGAGCGCCACCGGCTGCTTGGGCACGAGCTCAAGCGGGGCGCGCTCGACGGCGCCCGCGGGCTGATCAGCGCCCGAAGTCCGCTCGAGCGCCGGCCCGATCTTGCGAGCCTGGTTGCGGGCCTTGCCCGCAGCGACAATAGTCTTGCGCCGCGCGCGGCGTGACTGTCACCTCTTGCTCAGGAGTAACCGAAGTGAACGCTCCCATCCCCTCGACCGAAAGCGGGCCGCTGCATGCCCGTTTCGACGGCCCGATCGTGATGATCGGCTTCGGCTCCATCGGCAAGGGCACCTTGCCGCTGATCGAACGGCACATCGCCTTCGACCGCGCGAAGTTCGTCGTCATCGCGCCGGACGACAGCGATCGCCGCCTGCTCGACGAGCGGCAGATCCGGTTCATTCACCGGGCGCTGACGAAAGAGAACTATCGCGACATCCTCACGCCGCTGCTGACGACGGGACCCGGGCGCGGGATGATCGTCAATCTGTCGGTCGACACCTCCTCGGTCGACCTGATGGAGTTCTGTAAGGACATCGACGCTTTCTACATCGACACCGTGGTCGAGCCGTGGCCGGGCCTCTACACCGATCGCAATCGCTCGATCTCGGAGCGCTCGAACTACGCGCTGCGGGAGGGCTTGCTCGATCTGCGCCGCCGGCGTCCCGGCGGCGTCACCGCCGTGAGCTGCTGCGGCGCCAATCCGGGCATGGTCTCGTGGATGGTGAAGCAAGCGCTGGTCGACATTGCCGGCGAGCTCAAGCTCGACTTCGTCGAGCCGCAAACACGCGAGGACTGGGGCCGCCTGATGCAGCGCGTCGGCGTCAAGGGCATCCACATCGCCGAACGCGACACCCAGCGCGCCCGTGATCCCAAGCCGCGCGGCAAGTTCGTCAATACCTGGTCGGTCGAAGGCTTTCTCTCGGAGGGGCTGCAGCCATCGGAACTCGGCTGGGGCACCCACGAAAAGACCATGCCGCCGGGCGCGTTTCGGCACGGTTTCGGCTGCGATGCAGCGATCTATCTCACGCGGCCCGGCGCCGGCACCCGAGTGCGCTCGTGGACGCCCACCGCGCAAGCCCAGCACGGCTTCTTGGTCACCCACAACGAGTCGATCTCGATCGCCGACTACTTCACGCTCAGAGAAGGCGACAAGGTCGTCTACCGGCCGACCTGCCACTACGCCTATCACCCCTGCGACGACGCGGTATTGTCCCTGCACGAGCTCGCGGGCGCGCAGTGGAAGCCGCAGCAGACCTGGCACATCCTGTCCGAGGACGACATCGTCGACGGCATCGACGAACTCGGCGTGCTGCTCTACGGCCATGCCAAGAACGCCTA
>CBFGVM010000472.1:0-3306 GCA_965652015.1 uncultured Alphaproteobacteria bacterium | reverse complement strand
TTGCCGTGACCACCATGCTGTCGCTCGCAGGGATGGTCGTGGCGCTCGATGCCTTCGGTCCGGTCACCGACAACGCCGGCGGCATCGCCGAAATGGCAGGATTACCCAAAGAGGTGCGCAAATCGACGGACGCGCTCGACGCTGTCGGCAACACTACCAAGGCGGTGACCAAGGGCTATGCGATCGGCTCGGCTGGACTTGGCGCGCTGGTTCTGTTCGCGGCCTACAATGAGGATTTGAAATTCTTCATCGCCAATGCGACGGCGCACCCTTATTTTCAGGGTGTCCAGCTCGACTTCTCGCTGAACAATCCATACGTAGTGGCCGGACTCTTGTTTGGCGGATTGCTTCCGTATCTGTTCGGCGCGCTGGGAATGACGGCGGTCGGGCGCGCTGCATCCGCGATCGTAGAGGAGGTGCGGCGCCAGTTTCGTGACAAGCCGGGCATCATGCAAGGCAGCGACAAGCCCGACTACGGCCGCGCTGTCGATCTTCTCACCAAAGCCGCCATCAAGGAGATGGTCATTCCCTCGCTGTTGCCGGTGCTCTCGCCGATCGTTGTTTATTTCTTGATCTATTGGATTGCGGGCGGCGGGCCGATCGGCCGGTCGGCGGCCTTCTCCGCAGTCGGTGCGATGCTCCTCGGTGTGATCGTCACCGGGCTGTTCGTCGCAATTTCGATGACCTCCGGCGGAGGCGCATGGGACAACGCCAAGAAGTTCATCGAGGACGGCCATTACGGCGGCAAGGGCTCAGAGCCGCACAAGGCAGCGGTCACCGGCGACACCGTGGGCGACCCCTACAAGGACACGGCCGGTCCCGCGGTCAACCCGATGATCAAGATCACCAACATCGTGGCGCTCTTGCTGCTTGCCGTCCTCGCGCACTGGCGTTGACGTTTGCCGGCTCTGATCGATGCTGCGCCGGCGCTCGCGGTGGCCGTTCTAGAAGACTTTGAACAGCGCGTTGAGATAAGCGACGTCCTTGCCGCCGGTCGGCGTGGCGCGGCTGACAAAGTCGAACACTCTCCCCTCCTTCAGACCGTAATTGGCGAGCCGCTCCACTCGACGGTTCTTGTCGAAATACACGGCTATGACTCGCTGGTCGACGACCTTCTGTGGCATGAAGCCGATCGGCCGCTCCGCGCGCTGCGAGATGTAGTAGAAAGCCTCGCCGCTCACCGTCGCCACTGTTGACGGCGTGCCGAGCACGATCAGAACCTGCTCTTGGGTGGATCCGATCGGAATCTGCTCGAGCGCCCCCTCGGGGACGATGTAGCCGCGTTGATAGGTCTCGGAGAAGCAGCCGCCGAGCAGCATGGCGATTACCGCCAGCGCCGCCAGCTTGGCGGCAGCTAGGCGGGGCGGGCGCGTCGGTCTATTCATGCCGCCTATGACCCCCATATCATTGTCACGGGCGCTGGCGCATTGATCTCGTCGGCACTATCACCGTTTCCCCGTCGGTCCTATACCCGGCCCCGGCCACCGAGCTAACCCGATGATGTGGAAGCTGTTTCGCCGCAGCCCGTGGGACGACACCATCGCGCGTCTCTATGGCACGATCGTGGCACAGGCGCGCGCGCCCGCCTTCTACCGGATCTATGGGGTGGCGGACACGATTGGGGGTCGATTGGAGATGATCATGCTCCACATCGTGCTGTTTTTGCGGCGTCTGGAGGGCGAAGCGCCATCGACCCGCGCGCTCGGCCAGGGGTTATTCGACCGGTTCTGCCGCGACATGGATGACAACATGCGCGAACTGGGTGTGGGTGATCTCGCCGTGCCGCGAAGCATGCGTCGCATCGGCGAGGCATTTTATGGCCGGCAGGCGGCCTATCGGGAAGGATTGGACGCCGCAGACGATGAGCTGCTTGCCGCAGCCCTACAGCGCAATGTATTTGCCGGCGCGTCGAAACGTCAGCCAGCCCGCGAGCTTGCCGTCTATGTACGCGAGGCCGCGCGGCGGCTTGCGGCGCAGGATGGATTTGAGCGCGCGCAACTCGCCTTTCCCGACCCCGAACAGGTAATTTCGCGCGCGAGATGGATAGGGATAGACCAATGACGAGGCCCGAGCGGCGGCCCGGACGCCCTTGGAGCGTTCCACTCGCACTCAGCGACGTGCCCGAGAGCGGCCGACACCTTGATCTGTTCGCCGACAGGCAGACGCGAGATGCTGTCGCCGAGCACGCCGGACTTAGCGCTCTGCCGCGTCTGGAGGCCAGCTTCGATGTCATGCCACATGGGCGCGGAGGCTTGCATGTGGTCGGCCGAGTGTCGGCCACTGTCGGCCAGACCTGCGTGGTGACCCTTGAGCCGCTCCAGAATGAAATCGAGGAGTCGTTCGACCTCGTCTTCACTCATGCCGACACACCGCTGCGCGTGGGCGGGGCAGACGCCGAGATCCCGGCGGCCGATGCTCCGGAACCATTGATCGGCGACGCGGTCGATCTCGGCGAGATCGCGACCGAATTTTTGATCCTTGCCCTCGATCCTTATCCGCGCAAGCCGGACGCGATCTTCCGGTCGCCAGCGGGTGGCGAGGATTCAGCGCATCCATTCGCGGCTCTCGCCGCGCTGAAGAAACGGCAGCGTGGCGAGGAGGGATGATTGTGCCGCCCCCTGTTGTGACTCCAATCGACACGGTATTGTTCTGCCATGGCGCATAAAGTCCGCATTGCGCTCGACGCCATGGGGGGCGACCATGGGGCAGCGATGGTCGTTCCAGGCGCCGAACTGTCGCTCAGCCGCCACCCTGACATAGAATTTTTGCTGTTCGGAGATCGAAGCGCCGTGGAGCCGCTGCTTGACGCGCGTCCGCGACTCAAGGCGGCCTCGCAACTGGTGCATACCGACGTGGCGGTGCAGATGCACGACAAGCCCAGCCAGGCCTTGCGCAAAGGGCGCCGAAAATCGTCGATGTGGCTCGCCGTCGATGCCGTCAAGAGGGGCGAGGCGGACGTTGCCGTCTCTGCGGGGAATACCGGCGCCTTGATGGCCATGGCGAAGATCGATCTGCGGACCATGGCAGGTATCGATCGTCCGGCGATTGCTGCACTGTGGCCGACGCTCAAGGGCGAGTCGGTCGTGCTCGATCTCGGCGCCTCGATCGGCGCCGATGCCGGGCATCTTGTCGAACTGGCGGCGATGGGCAGCGCCATGGCCGCGGTTCTGTTTGGTCTCGATCGCCCGACCGTGGGATTGCTTAATATCGGGGTTGAGGAGGTGAAAGGTCTCGAGGCGGTGCGCGAAGCCGGTCAAATCCTGCGTGCGGGCCAGTGGCCGCAATTCGAATATGCGGGCTTCGTCG
>CBFGVM010000471.1:0-3311 GCA_965652015.1 uncultured Alphaproteobacteria bacterium | reverse complement strand
ACCGCTTTCCCTACCTCGATCCGCTGAACCATGTACAGATCGAACTGCTCAGGCGCCACCGGGCTGGCGATACCGACGAGCGCGTGGTGCAGGCAATCCATCTGACCATCAACGGGATAGCCGCAGGGCTGCGCAACAGTGGCTAGCAACTCCGCCGGTGATGGCCCCGCCGGCCAACTCTTGTTGTTTCCATTGATCGTGACAAGCACCAATAGAAGGTGCCATCCGGCGCCTCAATGCGTGTCAGGGCGCGATCACTGCGAATTGCTTGTGCGGGGTCACGTCGATTTGATCTGCATGCAGGCGAACCTCAGGGCAGCCATTTGTGCAAGGCTGGTTGAGCATTAGATCGCGCTTGCGGCCGCAACTGCAGAAACAGCAAGAACGCGACAAGAATCGCAAGTTTCGCAAGGCCGCTCCGTACACGAGAAGCTAGTTATACGGCGGGTGCGACACGCTCAATGACCGGAGATACGACGATGATGAACTCAAAAGCACGGTGGGCCAAGACCGCGACGAAGCTCGCACTCACAACGGCGATGTCAGCTTTCTGGATAGCTGCGACCCCCGCGGCTGCTGCCACTGCCGATCAGGCTGGCGCGGCGCGCGCGAGCGCCCTTCGCGACTGCAGCTGGATGTCCGACGACGACTGGAGTTATGCGTATCGGGCCTGTATGGCCCAGCATGGCCAACAAGAGTAATTGGCAGCGCGTCGATGACGTGACCACAGATTGCGCGTCGGAGCGATGGTTCGCGAAAGGACCGGCCGTTCCGACGCGCGACGTGGAGACACCGTCGAATCGAGCACCGTGCATGAACATGGCTCCCGCCATTGCGGTGCGACGCTCGGGAATGACGCCGATCTCCAGGGTGACTCAAAGCCAGCCGTTGCGGCGAAATCGCCAGTAGAGCGTGCCGCAGATGGCGGCGATCGCGCCGATCACCAGAAAATATCCGTAGCTCCACTTCAGCTCCGGCATGAACTCGAAATTCATGCCGTAGATGCCGGCAATCGCGGTCGGCACCGCGAGGATCGCGGCCCATGCCGCCAGCCTGCGGGTGATCCCCGTCTGCTGCGCCTGGCCGCGCATCAGGCTCGCCTCGAAGGCGAACGCGAGGACTTCACGCAACGAATCGATTTCCTCCTGCACGCGCAGCACGTGATCGGTGACGTCGCGAAACAGCGGCTGCATCGCGGGGTCGATCGGCAGCACCTCGGCGTGTTCGAGCCGGCGACACACTTCCACCAGCGGCACGACGGCATTGCGGATGCGCAAGAGGTCGCGGCGGATCATGTAGAGCCGCTCTACGTCGACCTCCTCGCCGGATTTGGAAAATACGCTGTCCTCGATCGCTTCCACCTGCGCGTGAAGCGTCTCCAGGACCGGCATGTAATTGTCGACGATGAAATCGAGGATGGCATAGAGGATGTAATCTTCGCCTTGGGAGAGGACGGTGGGGCAGGACTCGCAACGCTCGCGTACGGCGGCGTAGGAGCTCGACGCGCCGTGGCGGACCGACACGACGTAACCACGCCCGACGAACAGATGCGTTTCGCCGAAAGCGATACGTCCGTCGATCATCTGCGTTGTTCGCGCAACGACGAACAGCGCGTCGCCATACTGCTCGATCTTGGGATGTTGATGGGCCTTGCCGGCGTCCTCGATCGCCAGGTAATGCAGGCCCAGCTGCGCCTGCACGCGCTGCAAGAGATCGGCGCTCGGCTCCCACAGCCCGATCCATACGACGTGCCCCGGCCGCTTCGACCATTCGCCCGCTTCCTCGATGGCGATATCCTTGACGCGGCGTCCGCCGGCGTAAACGCTCGCGGCGACGACACCGGGTTCGCCGTCGCCCGGAGGCGCTCTCCTCGGGTCTGTTCGGGCGTCCACAGCGTCCCTAGTGCGGTGTTGTGTTTGGGCCAGTATTCACCTTTCGCGAAGGTCTGTCGATTCCGGCACGAGCGCTCTCGGCGTGTCACGGCACTGAAGGGCATCAACGGCCCGGCCGGTAGACCCACATGTCGACGATCACGTCGGTACCCGGGATGGGCAGCGTCGGCGTGCGCACTGCCGCGAACGGAATCGGCGCGCCCGCGAGCTTCTCCTGCCAGATCCGCAGCGCCGGATAGACCACGCCAAGATCGCCGACGAAATGATGCGCGCGCACCAGATTGGCGAGCGATGTGCCGCCGGCGGCGCAGATCTCTTCCGCGGCGGCAAGGACGGTGCGCATCTGGTGCTGCATCGGTGCGCCGAAGTAGCGCAGCGCCGCTGAGGAGAGCGCGGCGGGAATTGCGCCGCGCTCGTCGGCAGCATAAAGCGCGGAGAGGCAGAGAAGATCGCCGGCGCGCACGGCGGCCGGTCCGAGGCGCATCGCTGCCGAGCCCTTGTGCTCGATGATTTCCTTCTTGATCGCGCCGCGGTCGCGCACGCCGAACACGTTGATCTCGATCTTCGATTCCAACAGCGCGAGGCCTTTGGTGGCGACGACGGTGAGCGCGCACGGGCTTTCGGCGAAATGACTGTTCCACACGTCGAGGAATTCCGGCAGGTCGTTGATGTCGGTGAGGTAGACCTGCGCCTTGATGGCGTTGCGGAGCGAGCTGCCGCCGGCTTCCAGCGCCGGCTTCAGCCGGTCGGTGATCAGGAATTCGGCCTGCAGCCGAATGTCGGTGCCATTCCACACCGCATTGGGCGGCCGATAGGCCTTCGGGTCGAGCCCGGTCATCGCCTCGTTGTTCGGCATCTGCCCGGCGACGAAAACATAGTCACCGGACACAAGCGAGGCGATGAAGCCGGAGTGCTGCGGGACCGGCACGCCTTGCGGGCGCGCCGGCTTCGGCTCGCGGCCGTCGCCCGGCAGCACGGCGAGCATCGACACGTTCATGTTGGCGCCCTGCACCAGCAGCTCTTCCATCAGCACCGAGGTGCTCGGCGGCACGTAATCGCCCAACACGGCCTTGCGCGCCCGCTGATACGGGTTCACGCATTCCGCCCGCGGGTAATATTGATCCACGCGCACGATATGGCGCAGGTCGCCGCCTTCCCCCGCGATCAGCTTGGCGAAGCGGGCGTAGAGGAAATCGCCCTCGCGGCGGTAGCGCGGGACTCCGCTGAGCGGCAGTCCCGGCGTGCCGGCCACCGCGGCGGCGATGCCGTGCGTGAAATCGGTCGCCTCGTGGCCGGTGAAGAACAGCCATGGCCCGGCGCGCATGCCTTGGGCGAATTCGATCTCGGTTTGACCGATGCGCACCGGAGCGATGGGCGTGACCGCGGCCATTCGAAACCTCCTTACGATTGTATGAGCAA
>CBFGVM010000470.1:0-3312 GCA_965652015.1 uncultured Alphaproteobacteria bacterium | reverse complement strand
AGTTGGAGATCGCGCTGCGCAGCGCGCTCGCGGCCACCAAAGATGGAAGGACCGCGATCCTCAACGTGCTGCTGAGCCGGTAACGCTTAGATATTGTCTTCCCCGCGCAAGCGGGGACCCATAACCACCGCCTCTGGAATATGGGTCCCCGCTTGCGCGGGGACGACGGCGGAAAATGTGATGTCGAGCCAATCGGTCGGATGGCATATCAGCGAATTCCATCATGTCACCACGAGACGATCGTCTCCAGAAAAATAGCACGTAGGGTGGGCAAATCGTCTATTGCCACCTCTGCAGGAGGCAAAGGCCCGCGCCCGGGATTTTGCGCGCCTTAGAGATCGAGATTACTGCTCAAAGCGCTCGATGAACCACTTGAGCAACCGCGTCCAGATCTCATCCTTGCCGACCTGGTCCTCGATGCCGTGCTCGAGGTTCGGATTGTCGTTGACTTCCATGACGATGAAGCCGCGGTCGGTCTCCTTGATGTCGACGCCGTAAAAGCCGTCCCCGATCGGCCGCGCCGCGCGCACCGCGATGTCGATGAGTTCGGGCGGCGCCTGGTCGAGCTCGAAGGTGCGAAAGCCGCCCTCGTGCGAAGAGCCGTCCGGGCGGTGCTTGACGATCTGCCAATGTCCGCGCGCCATGCGGTATTGGCACACGAACAACGGCTCGCCCGCGAGCACGCCCACGCGCCAATCGAACTGCGTGGGCAAGAATTTTTGCGTCAGCAGGAGGTCGGTCTCCTCGAACAGCTCGTCGGCAATGCGGCGAAACTCCTCCGGCGTATCCACCTTATGGATGCCGCGCGAGAACGAGCCGTCCGGAATCTTCACCACCAGCGGCAGGCCGAGTTCGTCCATCGCTTTCGGCAGGTCGCCGGCATCGGCGAGCATCACGGTCGGCGGCGTCGCGACCTGGTTCTGGCTCAAGAGCTCCATGAGGAACACTTTGTTGGTGCAGCGGATCATCGAGATCGGGTCGTCGATGACCGGCATGCCCTCCTGCCAGGCGCGCCGGGCAAAGCGGTAGGTGTGATTGTCGATCGAGGTGGTCTCGCGGATGAACAGGCCGTCGTACTCGGCGATCTCCGCGAGCTGGCGGCGCGTCACCGGCTCGACGTCGACCGAAAGCCTCTCGGCGATGCGCGCCATGTGCTTGATCGAGGCCGGCGAAGACGGCGCCATCTTCTCATTGGGATCGTAGAGCACCGCCAGGTCATATTTCGGGACGGTGCGCGCCTTTGGATCGCGCCACTCACGCTTGGTGTGCTGGTGCAGCGCTTCCCGCAGAAACGACGCTTCGCCGTTAGCGAGCCGGGTGATATTGCGCGGCCGAATGCGATCGATCGAGAGCCAAGCGCCAGACTCGACGTTGACCTCGAGCGCCGGGCAACGGAACCAGTCGAACAGCATCCGGCCAAACGACTCGAAGCGCGGATCGCGGACAATTCCGAAGCAGACCAGGAGCTTGAACTCGCCTTCGGGCTGGAAATCGGCCCGCCGCGCACAGCGGTTCAATTCGTCCTCGAGCTTCGGCAGCGCGTGCTCGTAGAGCTTGGCTTCGCGCAGCTCGAGCATGGTCTCGACCGTCGGCATGACCCGATGCCCACGCGCTTCCGCCAGCAGCGAGGCGTAGTAGCCCTTCGACTGATAGGCATAAGAGCGCGCCAGATTGACGAGCTTCGGCCGCCCCATGTCGAACAGGCGCGGACGGGCGAGATACTCGCTCGTCGTGATCACCTTATGCGGCGTTTCAGCGTTGGGGAGGTCTTTGGGCTGGTCGACGAGAATGACCCAGCCGGTCATGCAGTTCCTTTCCGGATGACGATGGCCGCGCTCAGCCGTTCGCGACCCAGATGGGTCACGCGCTCGAAGGCGCTCCATGGTAGCGCGTAGGTCTCGGCGGCTACCGCCATCCCTCGCTCATCTCTGAGGGCCGCCGGATCGTGCATGAACACATGCTGTCCGTGGCGGCCGAAGGCAAAAATCCAGTGCGGCTTCCCCCTGGGGACCATGTGATAGCCCGAAACGAGGACGATGACCACGCTCCCCGCATCAAAGGCTCGCATGAGAACCGATTCGCTCACCGGAGTCAGGTGGGTGGGGATACCAAGCGCCTTCGCCTCGCGCTGGAACGCGAGCTGAGTCACTTGCATGACACGTCGCTTGTCCACGCCCTTCGCCGTTTCGAGGAAATAGGGACCGCAATGGCTGACATAGAGTTCGGGCTCGAGGCCGCGACGCTTGAGCGCAACCGCCATCCCGTACGGCTCGCACCCACCCGGTCCCGAGCTCATGAAGATGGTGGTGGCTTCGCGCCAAAGCTGAAACTCGAACGCCGCCGGCGGCTTGAAGTTCCGATCGGCCCACGCCAGCGCCATCATCATGCAGGCCGGCCCGCAGGTGAATTCGGTGCTCTGGTGAAAATATGGCGGCGCCGGCGCATGCGCGGGCAAATTCGGTACAAGCCGCTTCTCGAAGCGCAGGGCATCGCCGCCGTCGTCGTAATAGCGTGGAATGCGCGCGAATTCGCGGTAGCCGCTCTTGCGGTAGCGCGAGATCGCCGCGTGGTTGCGCACGTGCACTTCGAGGCGAATGGCGCGGCAGCCGCGCGCGGCCGCGGCGGCTTCCGCGGCGGCGAGCAGCATCGGGCCGACCCCGCGTCCGCCCATCTGCGGCGCGACGGCGATGGAATAGAGGCGCGCAATGAGCGAGCGCGGCCGGAACAGAACGATCGCGGTGCCCGCGAGCTGGTCGCCACACTCGATGACGATCACCTCTGCGGTCGGCGACTGCAGGAAGCGGCGCAGGCTGCGGCGCGACAGCCGGTCGGTCGCGAACACGCGCTGCTCGAGATCGATCAACGCGTCAATGTCGCCACGCTCGCCGTTGCGAACGCGGACGTCGACTACCGGCGCATGGGCAAGGGGGGAAGGCATTGTCACAGACGCAACAGGATACCAGTTTCACCATGCGCCCGCACCGGGGAGCCGCTTTTTCGTTGGATAACCGTCGATCGGGGCGCGAATCCGCGCCGATTCCGCCGCGCGGGGCCTTTGAACCCGTTCGTCGCCTGCCGCGACCAACCGGACGAGCGGGCCGCAAGGGCCGCGACGGGAGCTAAGAAAAAAAGCCGTAAATCCCACCGGAGCATTTCGCCTCCGGAACGACGAGATGTGATCGGCGCGTGCGCCCCCATCCACCCCCGCGTCGGTCCGGCGGTCCGCCCGGATGTTCGCATCCGGGCGGACCTGCTCGTATTTTCCTCCGCCAAGAGCGATACAGCGAGATTGCAGCGCCAGCGATTCAGTTG
>CBFGVM010000469.1:0-3322 GCA_965652015.1 uncultured Alphaproteobacteria bacterium | reverse complement strand
AGGCCGGCGATCTTCGGTTTTGCCACCGGCGACGACGTATTCTTTCTGGGCTCGATCACGCTCGCGGGCTTTGCGCCGCCTTTGCCATCTTGTTTCTTGACTTCCAGGCTGGCGACTTTCGTTTTTGCCACCGGCAATGACGTACCCTTTCTGGGCTCGATCACCCTGGCGGACTTTGCGCTGCTTTTGCCATCCTGTTTCTTGACTTCCAGGTGGGCGATCTTCGGTTTTGGTACCGGCGACGGCGTCCCTTTTCTGGGCTCGATCTCGCTGGCGGGGTTTGCGCCGCCTTTGCCATCCGTTTGCTTGACTTCCGGGTCGGTGATCGTCGGTTTTGGCACCGGCAGCGGCAGGTTCCTGCCCGCTGCGCTCAAGTCGAGTTCGCGCGGAACCAGCATCGCGAAGCGACCCGGGTGGCGAATGCGGCCGGCGATGCGACCGGCCTCCTCGCCGGCACCCCAGTAGAGGTCGGCGCGTGCCGGTCCGACCACGGCCGATCCTGTGTCCTGCGCAATCATCAGGCGGCCGAAGGGTGAAACCGACTTCGCGCTTTCGATCGGCAGCTGGGCTTCGATGAAAAATAGTGTGCCGTATTCGTGCAGCCTGTCCACGGCAACGGACCGGCCCGGTGTCAACGGCACCCCCTGTGCGCCGACCGGTTCGCCCTCGTTCGTCAGTCCGGTGATGCGGAAGAACACATAGCCGCGGTTGGTGGCGCGCACTTTCGCAGCTTCGTCCGGATACGCGGCCATCCAGCCACGAATGCGCTGCGTCGACATCTCCTGACGCGAAATGAGATTGCGCTCGGCAAGCACGCGCTCGATCGAGCTATAGCGATAGCCGTTGTGCGAATCGTAGCTGATGCGCAGCGGCGTGCCGTCCTCGAGGATCACGCGGCCCGAGCCTTCAATCTGGATCGCGAGCAGATCGAGTGGATCCTTGAGCCAGCAGATTTCGAGGTCCTGCCCATCGAGCGCGCCGGCCTCGATGGCGCCGCGGTCATGGTAAGGCACGAGTTCGCCGCTCTCATTGCGGCGACTAATGCGCGCACCTTTGTTTGGAAATGCAACTGAGCCGGGCTTGTACCCGGCAGCGACCAGATCACGCGGCCGGCGGTAGACGGGGACGTGGAATTCCGGACTCGGAAAGCGCGAGCCCGCGACAATCGGCTCGAAATAGCCGGTCAGAAGTCCCTCCCGCTCGCCCAGGCGCGCGATGCGAACGGGTTGAAAATTCTGTTCGAAGAAGCTGCGCGCGGTATGAGCATCCCGTGGCCGCAGTCCCATGGCGTTGCGGCAGGCGTTCCCCAGCGCTGCATGGATCTCGCCGCGGTCGTCGGTGCGACGCGCTTTGCGCAAGGCTTGGCAACTTGCCTGATAGGCCGCGAATGCGGCGAGGTGATCGTCGGCGGTCCAGCCCTCGAGCTCGGTCCACTTGACCGGCTCGAGCTGGCTGCCCGCGAGTTTCAGCGGCCCTTCGGCCGATGCGCCACCGCCCGTGAAGCACATAATCGCGCCGACGAGGCCGGCGACGACGCCGCGCTTCAAGACTTGCGCAAACCTCCCCCGACCAGTCTGCATGCAACTCAAATGCACCCAGACGGGAATGGTTCCGGTGCGCGCGAACGTCACTCGGGAATGGTAAATAGTTGCCGCAGCGGCTCGCCGATGATCGCGAGTAAGGCAAGAATGCGGCGACGTCGTACCTCAGCTCTGCGGCGAAGCGAGGCGACATACGTGACTCTGAAGCGTGACGTACCTGACTCTGAGTGCGACGTACCTGACTCTAAAGCGTGACGCCCCGCGCCGCTCGCGTCGCGGGGACCCCGTTGCGGGGACCCATGATCACCGTCTCTGGAATATGGGTCCCCGCTTTCGCGGGGACGACAGCTGGCAGACGCCGACCAAACCTCCAGCGTCCCGGATTTTGCTTCGCACATCATTCCTACGCTCGATCGGGCGATTTGCTCATTTTCGATGCGCAGTCCTCCTGCCATATTGGGATCGCTGAGGGAACGCTCGCGCGGACGAAATCACGCGCATCCAAAGGGAGGTGGGATCATGGCTGTCGAGTTTGTACCGTTGACCGACTCGTTCCGGGAATGGACGCGCACCCGCGAGCAGATCCGGCAGGAAGGTGCGGTCGGCAGCTTATGCCGAGGCATTGAAATCGAGACGCACGGAGTGCGCACGCGCATCATCGCCTGGCCGGGCAACGGCCTGCAAACGCAGAGCCTACATGTATTGACGCTCTCGCCCGGAGAGTCGAGTGCGTCCTACGCGTTCCCCTCGTCGGAAGAGTTGATGCTCTGCCTCAAAGGCGCCGGCGAGATCACCATGCGCGGGCAGAGGATCGAGATCATGCCGGGCGATCTCGCCTATTTCCCTGAAGGTGTAACACATCAGATCTGGAACCGCCGCGACAGCGGAGCGGCTCTCATTCTGGTGTCGCAGATCTCCCAGCCGCCGGTGCACCTCTATGGACCCGGTGGCTATTATGACGTGGATCGATGCCGCTGGAACTTCGACCGCATCGAGGCCGACAAACGCCTTGCCCGCTCGGTAGCGATCGATCCGGCGTTCGAGATGGCGCCGCGCGATACTTATCCAAAGCTGCGTCCGCAAAACTTGAGCACCGAGGAAATCCGATCCGGCGGGACGCTGTTCAGCTTCTTTTCGGGCGCGCCCTTCACCGGTCTCGGGGATGGGCAGATGCGCTTGGTCGTGTGGCCTCCCTATGGCGCGCGTACCGCGAACGTCCACACCGCGTGCATGCCGGCGGGCGCGGCGAGCGAGATTCACACGCATCCGATCTCGGACGAGGCGTTGCTGGCGCCGAATTGCGGCCAGCTCTATTACGTATCGGGCCAATGGGTGGATTGCGGTCAATACGACGTGGGGCTCGCGCCGTGCGGCGTGCGGCACGGCATAGCGATTGCCGACCGGCCGGGACAGCCGGACAGCTGGCCCTGCGGCTTCGCTAGCCCGCCACAGGTCGATCTTTACATGAAGACCGATTACTGGACGGGCGAGGGATATCGTCGCCCCGACTTCGTTCCATACCAGGCGTGAGCGCGAGCGAGTTGATGACAAAACAATGTTGCGGGTGATCTACGATTTTCCGCTTTCCAGTAGCGAGAACGCGAGCTATCCCGCCGCGGAGGAATCCAGCGTGAACAGCTCTTGCGGCTGTGCGACCCCGCGCAATGCGTAGCGGCCGACCGATACGAGCCGGCGGCGCATGCCCTCGACATTGGCGAAGGCTTCCGAGACCAGCACCGGCTGCTCGACCGACCGGCACATGGCGGCGATCCGGCTGGTCT
>CBFGVM010000468.1:0-3329 GCA_965652015.1 uncultured Alphaproteobacteria bacterium | reverse complement strand
GGCAAGGTCACGACCCTCGGCGAGCGCGAGCGCGAACGCGCCGTGGAAGACGTCGCCCGCGCCGAGCGTATCGATGGCTTTGACCGGGAATACCGGGGTTTTGTGCAGCGATGCGCCCTCAAGCCAGAGCACATCGTGCGGCCCATGGGTCACGGCGAGAAACGACGGGGTCGTGCGGGCGATTGCGGTCAGCGCGGCGACGAGGTCATCGAGCTCCGTGGTGGCGCGCAGGCACTCGCTCGAAAACACCACGTGCGTGGCGATCTGGAATAGATCGTCCGACATCTCGGTTGGCCGGTCGGCGTCGAGCACGACGGTGAGTCCACGCTCGCGCGCCGCCGCGCAGATCGGCCGCACGAATTCGGGAAAGCGGTTATCGGCGAGAACCACATCGGCGGATGCGACAAGGTGAGCCGGGTTCGTCGGGGTTGCGGCCGCGAGCCGGTCATCGCAATACGTGACGATCATGCGATCGCCGTAAGCGTCGAGAAAGATCGCGGAGAGCGCCGTGGCCACGCCGGCGATGCGCTGGCAGCCGCTGCAATCCACCTGCTCGCGCGCAAGCGCCCCCAGCACACGGTCGCCGTTCGCATCCTCGCCGGGCGGACCGCCGAGCGGCCCGGCCAGCACCGCGCGCCCGCCGAGCCGCGCGATCGCCACCGCGGCATTGGCGGCGCAGCCGCCGTTGACGACGAAGAACCCCTGCGCCTGGGTTTTTGCGTCGGGTTGCGGAAAGCGGTCGACCCGGAACACCTCGTCGAGCACGATGATCCCGGCGCACAAGATGGTGCGCGCGCCGGAATCGGCGCTAGCAGAAGTCAACCTCTTCCTCCACCCAGGCGCGGATGATGTGATAGGCAATCGCCATGGTCGGCGGCGTAGTCAAGCCGTCGGGATGACGGCGCAACAGCATGCTCGCCACCTCCTCGCGGTCGAACCAGCGCGCATCGTCGAGCTCGGAGCGGTCGATGACGATCTCGCGCGAGCGCGCCTCCGCGTGGCAGCCGATCATCAGCGAAGTGGGAAACGGCCACGGCTGCGAGGCGAAATAGCGCACGCGCCCGCAAACGATGCCGGCCTCCTCGCGCGTCTCGCGCCGCACGGCGTCTTCAATCGCTTCCCCCGGCTCGACGAAGCCGGCGAGACACGACCACATGCCGGGTTGAAAGCGATACGAACGGCCGAGCACGCAACGCTCGCCCGCGATCGCGAGCATGATCACGACCGGATCGGTGCGGGGAAAATGCTGCGCCCGGCACGAGGGGCAATCGCGCCGCCAGCCGCCCTCGACCAGATCGGTCGCGGCCCCGCAAGTCGAGCAAAAGCGATGCCGCGCATGCCAGTTGAGCAGCGCCTTGCCTTCGGCGAGCGGGGACAAATGGTCGGCCTCGACCAGGCCGCGCACTGCGATCGAGCGCAGATCGATGACGACGAATTCCCCGCGCGTTTTGAGCATCTCCGCGGCCGCCGGCTCGAGCGCAACCGCGAATCTCGGCGCGCTCTCGCACAGGCCGAGAAAAACCATCTCGGCCGTGCGACCGAGCGCGCGCGCTTCTGCCAATGTGAACAGGGGATCGGGAATGCCGGCAGTCTGCTTGAGGATGATCCACTCGCCCGCGACGAGATAGGCGCGCGTGTCCCCGCCGTTCTCGAGTGCCGCGAGCGCGGCTGCATCCACGCGTCGCTCGCTCGCGCGTTCGATCGAGCTTGCGGCGTAGCCGAGGTGCGGTTTGGGGCCAAGGTCTGGGCGAGGGGACATGGTGGCTCCGAAGTCGATGCTCTGCCACTCGACGGTTCACGACGCAAGCGCGTCGGTATCGCCAAACAGGCCAGGCCGCCGAAGCGCTCGCGGAGCTCATGTCGGCGTTCGCAAACACCAATGCTCCACCGCTAAACGAGCCGTGGACCGCACCTGTCCGCCGCTTGCATTCTCGTGGCGTTGCGCCGATATAGGGGCGGGAGGTTGGCGGTGGACGAGCCACTCGCCAACCGGGTCAGGTCCGGAAGGAAGCAGCCCTAACGAGCGCGGTTCGGGTCGCTCGTCAGCCTCCCACCTTTCCCTTATGCGAAGCGCGAGGACTTAAGGCGTCGGGTGGCGGACCGGATGGTATTATGAGCGACGGCACGAACCAGTCCGGACCCGATCTCGTGGCCGGCGATCGGTCGAGGCAAGCGTCCTACCGCGTGCTCGCGCGCAAGTATCGTCCTGCGACCTTCGATGATCTGATCGGGCAGGACGCCATGGTGCGCACGGTGTCGAACGCATTCGAGACCGCGCGCATCCCGCAAGCCTGGATCCTGACCGGGGTGCGCGGCGTCGGCAAGACCACGACGGCGCGTATTCTCGCCCGCGCGCTCAATTACGAGCTTCCTGACGGCTCCATTACCGCGCCCGCCATCAAGATGCCGGTCATCGGCATGCACTGCGAAGCGATCATGGAGAGCAGGCACATCGACGTGATCGAGATGGACGCTGCATCCCACAACAGCGTCGACGACGTGCGCCAGATCAACGACGCGATTCGCTATGCTCCGGTCAGCGCGCGTTACAAGGTGTACATCCTCGATGAAGTTCACATGCTTTCTACGCAGGCGTTCAACGCGCTGCTCAAGACGCTGGAAGAGCCGCCGCCGCACGCCAAGTTCATCTTCGCCACGACCGAAATTCGCAAGGTCCCGATCACCATTCTGTCGCGCTGTCAGCGCTTCGATCTGCGTCGCGTCGATGCCGATCTGCTGGTGAAGCATCTCGAAACGATCGCGGGCAAGGAGCGTGTCGAGGTCGAGCCCGCCGCGTTTGCTCTGATCGCGCGCGCCGCGGAAGGCTCGGTCCGCGATTCGCTCTCGCTGTTCGATCAGGCGATCGCGCATGCGGCGGGACCGGTGCACGCCGAGGACGTGCGGCAGATGCTAGGACTCGCCGACCGGGTGCGGGTGATCGAGCTGTTCGAGGCGTTGATGCGCGGCGATATCGCCGCGGCGCTCACGGAGCTGCGTGCGCAATACGACACCGGTGCCGATCCTGCGGTGGTGCTGACCGATCTCGCCGATTTCACCCATTTCGTCACGCGCGTGAAGATCGTGCCTGCGGTCGCCGACGACCGTTCGCTGATCGAGATCGAGCGAGCGCGTGGACGCGCCTGTGCCGAGAAGCTCTCCATGCGCGTGCTCTCGCGCACTTGGCAGATGCTGCTCAAGGGCATTGCCGAGGTCGACGCCGCGGGCCGCCCGCTCGCGGCCGCCGAAATGGTGCTGGTGCGCATCGCCCACGCCGCCGATCTGCCGACGCCCGACGAGGTAATCCGCTCGCTCGAGGAAAACGGGAGCGG
>CBFGVM010000467.1:0-3332 GCA_965652015.1 uncultured Alphaproteobacteria bacterium | reverse complement strand
CGAAGAATTGGGGCGATGCCCGGCACGACAAATGGCGACTTGCCTGGGAGAAGTTGAGGATGCCTGACCCCTATGAGGTCCTCGGCGTATCGAAGAGCGCGAGCGCGGCGGAGATCAAGAGTGCGTTTCGCCGCCAGGCGAAGAAGCTCCATCCGGACGCCAACAAGCACGACCCGAGGGCTGCCGCGCGCTTTGCGGAATTAAACGCGGCCTACGAAATCCTGGGCGAGGAGAACAAGCGAAAGGCCTTCGATCGCGGCGAAATTGATGCGGAAGGCAAACCGCGGTTCCAGGGCTTTGCAGGGTTCGGCTCTGGCCGGGGGCAGGGCGGCTTCAGGCCCGAGGACGTTTTCGAAACCTTCAGCTGGGGGCCCGATGGTTTTCAACACGCGCGCGGCCGCAGTGGAGGATCTCGCGGGTTCGGGGGGTTCGCCGGGCTTGAGGATGTTTTGAAGGAAGCGTTCGGCGGCGCGGCGCGTTCGGGGCGGTCAGCGGGTTTCCAGTTCGAGGAGGATTTCGGGCGTGGCGGCCGGGACGTCACTGCTGCGCTGACGATCACGTTGGCGGAAGCGGCCAAGGGTACGAACAAGCGCGTGCAACTGCCGACCGGTCGGGAGGTTGAGGTGAAGATTCCGGCCGGGCTGAACGACGGCCAGACCATCCGTTTGAAAGGGCAGGGGATCGCCGGCTCCAGCGGCCGTGTCGGCGACCTCCTAATCGCTGTCTCGATCGCGCCGCACCCGCTGTTTGCGCGCACCGGCGCGGATCTGCGGCTCGAGCTTCCGGTCACGCTCTACGAGGCGGTGCTCGGCGCCAAGGTGCGCGTGCCGACGCTTGACGGCGCGGTCGAGCTCGCCATTCCCCCAGGCACCAGCTCGGGGCGCACCTTCCGCCTCAAAGGCAAGGGCTTTCCTACGAAGGAAGGCAAGGGCGATTTGCTGGCTGCCATCCGCATCGTGTTGCCCGAGGGCGGCGACGCGGAGCTTGAAGAGCTGATGCGCAAGTGGCGCAAGTCCAAGTCCCACGACCCGAGAAGGGGCATGGGATAGGCTCGCCGGCCGCCGCGCGATGACCGCTATCGCGCCTGTGGCATTCCCTTGTCGATCTGATCATAGGCCGCTTGCGCGACAGTAAGCAGACGTTCGCGCTCGAGCGGTCCGCTCACGACATAGGCGAGCCCGCGCTCGACCCAGTATATGGCGGCGAAGCGATCTGCGGCGCGATAGCGCATCGCAGTCTGCGGCGTATCCGTGCGTGCATAGTAGATGGTAAAGCGCTCGCCGGAGGGCCCTTCATACATGCAGAATGCCGCCGGGCCGAACGGGCCGGGTAGCAGGCGTCCGCCCACGAGCTTCAATCCGCTCGATTCGAGATCGGGAATCCGCAACTCGTAGTCCAGTCGTTTCGAGAGCCATTGGACCAGATGCGGCCGTTCGCCGCCGGTGACCTCGACCGGATGGCGCACCTCGACGACGTAGACCCTGTGCGCATCGAGCGCCCGTGCGGTGAACGTATCGAACCGGCTTGGTGCCGCCGCCGATGCTCCGTGTGCCATCCAGCCCACAACGGCGCCCGCGACAAACGCTACGATCACTGCTGCGGCCGCGACCGCACGCCAGGAGCGTGTGCGGCGGGCGAGGCTTTTGAGGTCGAAGCGTGCCGGGACCCGCTCGGAGGCGAGCGCGCCGAAGCGCGCACGGATAGCCTCGGCTTGCGCCCGCCATTGAGCGACGCGAGCAGCATCTTCAGGATGGGAGGCAAGCCACGTCTCGACGGTGCGTCGGCGGTCGGCCGCCAGCTCGCCGTCGACATAGGCGTGCAGCTCCTCTTCGGTGACGCGGGGATCTCCATCCATCATGATCTTCTTCCTTGCCTTACTTGACACGGCGAAGCGCCGGGCGCTCGCCGTCGAGATAAGCTTTGATTTGCATGCGGGCGCGCGCGAGTCGGGACATCACGGTTCCGATGGGCACGCCCTGTACTTCGGCAACCTCTCTGTAGGTGAGGCCTTCGAGCACGACCAGCAGCAGGGCCGAGCGCTGATCCTCGACAAGCGACGCGAGCGCCCGCTCGATATCGCGCGCTCCAGCCTCCGGTCCGGCCACGTCCGGCGCATCGTTGTCGTCGATGGACTGCAGCGCCGGGCGCCGCGCCAGGGCGCGCAGACGGTTGCGATTGAGATTGGTCAGGATTGTGTAGAGCCAGCTGCGGATATCGCCACCGTGAAAGAGGTGCTCTGACCTCAGCGCCCGCACGAGCGTGTCCTGGACGAGATCATCGGCAAGCTCACCATTGCGTGTGAGCGCTCGCGCATAGCGTCGCAATGCCGGTACCGCGGCCTCGATCGCTTGCCGGAATCCGCCCAACGCCCTTTCCCTCCCACGCGCCGCAAAGCAGCGCCGATTTGGACGCCTCGATACCGCATCCTACCGCTTGATATCACTTCGACAAACACTTTGGCCGGAGCGATATTCCCGCGGCTTGGGTGCCAAAGTGGCAGCGAAGTGCGACTGCTTGTGGGGACTCTTGCCGTATGTCATAGGGAGGCTCGCTGTGTTGGCCAGCGAGGGAGATCATGCCGGAAGCATCGGGCCTCTTGCGCGGCAAACGGGGCCTGATCCTGGGTGTTGCCAACAACCGGTCGCTTGCCTGGGGCATCGCAAAGGCTTGCCATCGAGAGGGCGCCGAGCTTGCCTTCACTTACCAAGGCGACGCATTCAAGAAGCGGGTGGAGCCGCTTGCGCGAGACGTCGGTGGATTGGTAGTCGGCCATTGCGATGTGACTGAGCCCGGCACGATCGACGCGACTTTCGCAGCGCTGGAAACGAAATGGGGGACGCTCGATTTTCTCGTGCACGCCATCGCCTTTTCCGACAGGGATCAGCTGTCCGGCCGGTACGTGGACACGACGCCCGATAATTTTTCCAAAACCATGCTAGTGAGTTGCTACTCGTTCACGGCTCTTGCCCGGCGCGCGGAGAAGCTGATGCCGCGCGGCGGTGCGCTGCTGACCCTTACCTACTACGGCGCCGAGAAGTGGATGCCCCATTACAACGTGATGGGAGTCGCCAAGGCGGCGCTCGAGGCGTCCGTGCGCTATCTCGCCGCCGACTTGGGCGACAAGCACATTCGCGTCAACGCCATTTCTTCGGGGCCGATCAAGACGCTGGCAGCGTCGGGGATCGGCGACTTCCGTTACATCCTGAAATGGAACGAGCACAATGCGCCGCTGCGCCGCAGCGTGACGATCGAGGAGGTCGGCGATACCGCGGTGTATTTCCTCTGCGATCTGTCGCGTGGCGTCACCGGCGAGATTCACCACGTCGATGCCG
>CBFGVM010000466.1:0-3338 GCA_965652015.1 uncultured Alphaproteobacteria bacterium | reverse complement strand
GCGGTCCTTCCATCTTTGGTGGCCGCGAGCGCGCTGCGCAGCGCGATCTCCAACTCGGCGCGGTATTCGACCCGCTCTCCATGGAAGCCGAAATGGGTTCCTAATTTTTCGTAATCCGGTCCGTCGATCGTCACGCCGAAATGCAGGTCTTTGCTGGCCGAGGCTCCGTCGGGATAGTGATGAACGTGGCCCTTGCGCATCGCCTCGTATTTCTTGTTGTTGAGGATGACGATGACGATCGGCAGCTCGTGCCGCTGGGAAGCGCCGAGCGCCTGGATGACCGGGTTGTAGAGAAACGAGCCATCGCCGACGAGCAAGGCCACCGGGCGTTGCGGGGCGGCGAGCTTGATGCCCAGCGCGGTTCCGATGCCCTGACCGAGACCGCCTGAACCACGGAAGAAGCTTTGCGCCGTGCGCAGCGGCAGGTGCTGACGGATGAGGGGGGAATGCGTGATCGTTTCGTCCACGTAGATCGTATCCTCAGGCATTAGTTCGCCGAGCGCGCCTAAAAGCGAAAGCGGATCGATTGCGCTTCCGTTCTGCGCCTTCTCCCGCTCCGCGCGAAGCTCTGCAACGTAGCTCTCGTGCTCGCGCGTCCAGCGCTGCCGCCGTGCGTTCACCGCGGCGGTTTCGATCTTTGACGACTTGACTGCCGCGATCAGCAGCATCAGCGACTCCGCGATATCGCCTTCGAGGTAAAGGTCGACGTGCAGGTTCTGGTAGACCATGTGCTCCTTGAGCGGATGGTCGTGGATCGCGACGATCTTGCCGCGCGTCGGCCGCCTCCGCGGCGGATACCAGGGGGCACGCGCGCCCACGAGCAGCACGAGGTCGGCGTCATCGAGCGCCTTGTACCTGCCCATGCCGAGGTAGAGCGGGTGATCGGTCGGGAAATTGGCGTAGGCGCTGACGCGTCCATTGATCACCGGGATCGCGAGAAGCTCGGCGAATTCCTGGAGCGCGGAAAATGCTTTGGGGTCGCGTCCCGCGGTCTCAGTCACGATCACCGGGCTCTTGGCGTTGCGCACGAGTTCGGCAACCGTCTCGACATCCTGCGGCCGCGGTTGCACCACCGGCGCCGGCGGCACCTCGCGCGGGGTCGCGGGCGGCGTCCAGTCGTGCAGCATGTGTTCGAGCGCCACGTTGAGGTAGATGGGGCCTTTCGGAGCGCGCTGCGCCATTTCGCCGGCGCGGATCACGCTCTCGTAGAGCGTATGCGGACTCGTCACGGCGCGAGCCCACTTGGTGACCGGCTCGATGAACCGTTCGATGCCGCCGACGGTGAGCCCGCCATACCACTGCTGTTCGATATCGAGGTCGGGGTCTTCGCCCAGCGTCTGCGATTCACCCGACATCACCACCATGGGCACTTCGTTCTGCAGCGCGCCATGGATGCCCATGCTTCCCTGCAGCACGCCAACGCCGGCATGCACCAGCACCGCCTGCGGCCGCTCCGTCATCAGCGTGTAGCCGGTCGCCATGTTGACCGCGAGCGTCTCGTGCCAGGACTCGATGAAGGTGGGCCCGGCTCTGTTCTCGAGCTTTTGACGCGCCAGCGCCTCCCAGATGGGCGACCATTCCGAGCCCGGCGAGGACATGATGTAGTCGATCTTGAGCTTGCGGAACGCCTCGAGGATCGCCTCGCCCCCGTCGAGATAATTTTTCATCTTGTTACTCGCTGCTGAATGAGTGGCGCATACGACACGGAATTTTGGCACTCCGCAAGCGGGAACCCATATTCCAGAGGCGGTGGTCTCGCTTGCGCGGGGACGACCTCATATGACGCCGGTGCAGCCAAGGCGCATTGACATTTGCCCTGGCCCGCACCATCAGCGACACGCGTCCTGGATAAGGGGCGGGACGTCGCGAACGGAACATGCCTCATGAGACCAAAACACAAGACGTTACGCCGAGGCGATGATCTCGTCGCGGCCGGATTGATCTCCCGCCAACAACGTGCCGGGATCGAAGCGGTCGCCGCGCGCTATGCCCTGGCGCTCACCGCCGACATCGCCGAACTCGTCGACGCTACCGATCCGTCCGACCCCATCGCGCGCCAATTCATTCCGGACGAAGCCGAGCTCGACCGCCGCCCCGAGGAGATGAGCGACCCGATCGGCGACGGTCTGCATAGCCCCGTTAAAGGCATCGTGCACCGGTACCCCGACCGGGTGCTGCTCAAGCCGGTCCACGTCTGCGCAGCCTATTGCCGCTTTTGTTTCCGCCGCGAAGTGGTTGGAGGCGCACACGCCCTTTCGCGCTCGGAGCTCGAGGCCGCGGTCGCCTATATCCGCGCGCATTGCGAAATTTGGGAGGTGATCCTCACTGGCGGCGACCCGCTCGTGCTCTCGCCGCGCCGTCTCAAGCAGCTCGTGGATGAGCTGACGGCGATCGAACACGTCAAAGTCATCCGCGTGCATACTCGCGTTCCGGTCGTCGAGCCTTCGCGCGTCACGGCCGCGCTGGTGCGCGCGCTCAAGGTGCCAGGCAAGGCAACCTACGTCGTGCTCCACGCTAATCATGCGCGCGAGCTCACGCCCAAGGCGCGCGCAGCCTGCGCCCGCCTCATCGACGCCGGCATTCCCATGTTGAGCCAGAGCGTGCTGTTGCGCGGCATCAACGATGATGCCGCCACGCTCGGCGAACTGATGCGGGCCTTGGTCGAATGCCGGATCAAGCCTTACTACCTGCACCATGGCGATCTCGCGCCGGGCACCGCGCATTGGCGAACCAGCATCGAAGAGGGCCAAGCCTTAATGCGCGCGCTGCACGGCCGGTTCTCCGGCCTGTGCCAACCCGCTTATGTGCTCGACATTCCCGGCGGCCACGGCAAATCGCCGATCGGACCGAATTATCTTGCCCGCGCTGGCGGCGAAAACGGCACGGCGCGCTACGCGGTCGAGGACTTCCGGGGACGCCGTCACGCCTATCCGCCAGCGGCGCGCTCCGGCTGAAGTTCAGGCATCGATTGATCAGTTTTGCTCACCACCACCAACCGCCGCCGCACGACATCTCGCACGTGTTGCGGCGATAAAAATTGTAAAAGACCGCGACGGCGCAGCGGGCGTTCCAATCGCCTGCCAGAAGCCTGATCCGCTCGCCTGCGGCCCATCCAAAGCAGGATGGAGATCGTCCCGTAAACCGCGCGCCGTTGATGATGAAATTGCCGCTCCAGGGCGGCTGCACGACCTCGATGACGTGCTGCTCAGCGGGGAGATAAAACCGCTGCGGATAGTACCGGCGGGGTGCGTATTCCATTCCGTCTGCAAAGGCCGGCGCGCATATCAACATCGCCAATGCGAACGCCGAGATCGGTTTCAACATTTTCAGCTTCCCCC
>CBFGVM010000465.1:0-3362 GCA_965652015.1 uncultured Alphaproteobacteria bacterium | reverse complement strand
GCCTCTGGCGATCAGCACATCGACGGTTTCAAGCTGGGGAGGCGGCGCGGCCACCTCGACTTTCGGTTCCTCGCCGCCACGGGCGAGAAAGGCCGCGATGCCGCCGGCGGCGAGGGCGACTCCGAGAACTGCCAAACGCGCGACTTTCATAACGCTGCACTCACTCTGGTTGCGGGGACGGCAGCCATCACGGCCGCCTGCCGCCCACGTAATGAGACACTGCGGCGGTACCGCCGACCTGCCGGGATTTCAGCAGGCAAAGGTCAATTCGTGGTTAACGGGGAGTGACTAAATGCAGTTAAAAGTTCGTTGCCGAAAAAACCGCGCAGCGAGGCGCGGACGGCAGTGCGCCGGCGTCAGAAGCCGAGCTTCATCCAGGGCGTTTCGGGATAGATCATCAGCGCTGCGGCCGCGAGCGCGATGCCGTAGGGGATGCCGGCGTTCGCGCGATGCAATCGCTCCGCCCATTCCTGCCCGGCCAGCGCCATCGGTATCGGGGAGCCGCGGAAGCGAATGATCATCAGCGTGAGCAGGCCACCCAGCAGCGAGGCGTAGATCAGATAGGCCGGCAGATACTCGAAGCCGAGCCAAAGCGCGGTCGCTGCGGCAAGCTTGGCGTCGCCGCCGCCGATCCAGCCGCACGCGAAGAACACGAAGGCGACCACGAGCACCACGAACCCTGCCGCCAGGTGAGAAAGCACGTCGCCTGGGCTCATGCCGATCAGGAACGCCAGCAGGAAGAAGCCGGCGATGAGGATAATCGAGATCCGGTTGGAGATGGTCATGGTGAGCAGATCGCTCGACGCGGCGAACGCCATCATGGCCGGAAACAGCAGAAGCTTTGTGGCGTCGATCATCATGTCATTTCGACCCGAACGTCGCTTCGGCTTCGCGAGTCAGATTCCAACCGCTTCTCTGAGTGCATTGATGAGCAGGTTGAACGCGTCATTGAACCTCGCACTCAGCGAATTCAGCACCGTGATGATGCCGGCGGCGAGGGCGGAGACGATCAGACCGTACTCCACCATCGATGCTCCCGACTCGTCGCGCAGGAACCGAAGCACGCAGCCCATTGGAGATCCCGCCAAAACCCGAGAACTTCGATCGAATTTGCCGATTTATGGCGGCAACGGACTGAAGGAAGCGTAAGGGTTTAGGGTCGATTTTCAGTAAACTCGGAAACCCGATAGACACCATCATGCACGGCCGACCACGGCCGGTGAAAAAAAGGCCCCGGTGCGCGGCCGGGGCCTTCTCTTTTGGGATGCTGTCGCCGATTACTTCGCCTTGGCGAGCTCGGTGCTGACGTGCGTGAAGGTGGCGTTCAGCTGGGTGCCGAGGCCCTGCACGACGGCGATAATCGCAACCGAAATGCCGGCCGCAATCAGACCGTACTCGATCGCGGTGGCGCCGGACTCATCGCGGAAGAAGCGAGCAAGATTCAACATGGAACACTCTCCTTGAGGACGCGTGGACTGAGCTGGCTTGATGCCATGCACGTGAGAACCTAACGGCCAGGCTTGAACGAGGGGTAATCCGAAACCGTCGCCTTTAGCCGAAAGAGTGGTGCCGCTTTGCATGCGATATGCGATGAAAATTGTTGCTTGATTGTACGGATTGAACGCAAAAGGGCCCCGACAGCGCGCCGGGGCCCTTCAAGTGCGTCCATCCGATTACTTCGCCTTGGCGAGCTCGGTGGTCACCGACGTAAAGGTGGTCTTCAGCTGAGTGCCGAGGCCCTGCACGACCGCGATGATCGCAACAGAAATGCCCGCCGCGATGAGGCCGTACTCGATGGCCGTCGCGCCTGACTCGTTCTTCACGAACTGGGCGATGAGGTTCATTGTTTAGCTCCTAGGTCCACGTGGCTGTCTGAGCGGTCCCCGCCGGTTGATTTCCGGCTGTAAGACCTGATGCGACTGTAGTTTCCACGCCTTGCGCACGAGTTAATTCAAATGGAGAAACTCCGGGGCATCGCGGGAAATAGGCGCGTGGTAAACAATTCGCTGCGCCGCGTGCTGAATGAACGCTTGACGGGGATCGGCCGGCGCCTCCCCGACGGTCGCAAACGCGACCTTTGGGACTTCCTTCACCAATTTGCCCTCAAGTCATCGCCGTATGTTCCGCGTCCGCCTCTGGCGGTTGGAAGGTTCCGATGGCGGCATTTGTCGTGCGTAGCGGCCAGCGATGCGGACGGTCACGCGCCGTCCTGCTCCACGCTCTGGCAGGCCTGGCTCTTATCGCGATGACCGAGCGGGCGGCGCTCGCGCAGCCGGCGGCGCCGGTCAGCGGACAGACAGTCACGGTGGTCGTCGACCAGGCCCGGGTGCTGCGGATGCCCGAGCGGACGACGACGCTGGTGGTCGGAAACCCGCTGATTGCCGATGTTTCCGTGCAGTCCGGCGGGCTGATGGTCGTGACCGGCAAGGGCTATGGCGCCACCAACCTGGTCGCGCTCGATCGCAGCGGCGGCATGCTGATGGAGCTCATGCTTCTGGTCGAAGGCCCGCGCGCCCAGGTGGTCACCGTCCACCGCGGCATCAATCGGGAATCCTACAGCTGCACGCCGGACTGCGAGCGCCGCGTCATGCTCGGCGACACGCCGGAATATTTCAGCGCCACGCTTGGCCAGACCGGCACCTTCAACAGCTCCGCGCAGGGCACGCCGCCGGCGAAATAGGCCGAAACCGTCCGCGCGTAGCCTGGGCACGTCGGAGCGGCGTTGTCTTGGTTAGCAGTCCGTCAACGGAACCCGCGCCGTTGTCGCCAATATGCGCAACATTTCGAAAACGGCTGTTTGCTAAGACGAAACCCTGCACGGTGCACGGATTGCGCCGTCAACGGGGTGCCTGATCATGATCGAGGCCATGCGCAAAAAGCTCGTCAGCGGTTGCAGGCGCGCGCTTTGCCTGCCCGCCGCCCGCTTGGCGCGGCAGCAGGACGGCGCCGCGGCCATCGAGTTCGGTCTGGTGGCGGTGCCATTCCTGGCGTTGACGTTCGCCATCATGGAAACCGCGATGGTGTTCTTCGCCGGTCAGTCGCTCGAGACCATCGCCGCCGACAGCGCGCGTCTGGTGATGACCGGCCAGGCGCAGAGCAAGGGCTACAGCGCTGAAAAATTCAAGGAAGAGGTCTGCTCGCGCGTACACGGCCTGTTCAATTGTGACGGCCTGTTCCACATCGACGTGCGCAAATACGAATCGTTCAGCAGCATCAGCACCAGCAAGCCGATCGACGCCGACGGCAACCTGAAGAACGATTTCGTCTACCAGCCCGGAGAGCCCGGCGACATCGTGGTCGTGCGGCTTATGTACCAGTGGCCGGTCTACGTGTCCCTGCTCGGGCTCAATCTCTCCGACATG
>CBFGVM010000464.1:0-3376 GCA_965652015.1 uncultured Alphaproteobacteria bacterium | reverse complement strand
CGCAAGCGGGCAGCGATGATCACGGATCGGCGGTTATGGATCCCCGCTTTCGCGGGGACGACCCGTGGATGTAGCTACGCGTGCGAGACGCGGGCGCATTATATCGGGTTTTTACCAGTGGAGGCTCGCCATCGCGGCAGGTCTATTGATGCGCGCCGTCCTGATCACCGATCGGTGCTGTGCACCATGGTGATGAAGCGGGCCTGGTCCTCGGAGCTCTCGCGAAAACTGCCGGTAAACTGCGTGGTAATCGTAGACGAGCCCGGCTTCTCCACGCCGCGCAGCGACATGCACATGTGCTCGGCCTCGATCATCACCGCGACACCGCGCGGTTGCAATATCTCCTCGATGGCGGTCGCGATCTGCGAGGTCATGTGCTCCTGCGTCTGGAGTCGGCGCGCATAGACGTCGACCAGGCGCGCGAGCTTGGAGAGCCCCACCACCCGGTCCACCGGCTTGTAGGCGATGTGCGCCTTGCCCGTGAACGGCATCATGTGGTGTTCGCAATGCGAATTGAAGGCGATGTTACGCACCAGCACGAAATCGTCGTAACTGCCGATCTCGCTGAACGTGCGTTCGAGCACATCGACCGGGCACTTGCGATACCCGCTGTAGAGCTCGTCGTAGGCATCGATCACGCGTTTGGGGGTGTCGCGCAGGCCCTCGCGATCGGGATCATCCCCGGCATAGGCGATCAGCGTGCGCACCGCCGCGAACGCCTGCTCGCGCGTGGGCTTGGGCACGACGGGTTGCGGGGCCGCGCGCACGTGGTCGGACAGAGTTGGTCTTTCGGCGGGGGATGGTTTGGGCCAAGGCTTGATGACGGCATCCATGGCGGTCTCTCCGTTCGACCGGCGTCTGAGGCCGGCGGTGTCACCGGGGCGGCCGCATCAGTCATACGCGCTCTGGGAGGATTCGACCCATGCGCGGCAACGGATGCCGCATTCCCAATTTACATGACTTCAGTGCCTTGAGTTCGCGCGCAGCCGCGGGCCGACGTGCCCCTTGCTCGCGTCGGCGGTCTGCTCCCTATATATTGGCTTGCAAAGCAGCCGCAATCGCACCGCGGCGCTGATCAGTCACGGCCGAAGCTCATGCTCAACGAGGTCTACAACAGCCGAATTCTGGAATTGGCCGGGAATATTCCCCGCCTGGGCCGGCTTGAGAACCCCGACGCGACGGCCACGGCCCATTCCAAGCTCTGCGGCTCGACCGTAACGGTTGACGTCAAGATGGAAGGCGACACGGTGACCGACTTCTCCCACCAGGTGAAAGCCTGCGCGTTGGGCCAGGCCTCCTCTTCCATCATGGCGCGCAACGTGATCGGGTCGAAAGCCGAGGAGTTGCGCGGCTTGCGCGAGACGGTGCGCCGGATGTTGAAGGAAAACGGTGCCGCGCCCGGCGGCAAATGGGCCGACATCGCCGTGCTCGAGCCCGTGCGCGACTATAAAGCGCGCCATGCTTCGACCATGCTGACGTTCGATGCCGTGACCGCCGCCATCGACGAGATCGAAGCCAAACGGCGGGCCGCGGTGGCGGCTGAATAACGGTCCTGCGACCGAACATTCGTCGATCGAGGGCTGCGGTGGGATGATCGCGCGTACGGGTGCCTGCCTGGCTGGGCTGGTCATCTCTTGTTGGGCGCAGGCCGCGTCGGCAGCCGACTGCACCATCGAGGCTGCGCTACTGGCCAAGGAGCAATCCGAGCTGCCGCGGCTCGACGTGGCCTCACCGGCCGACCGGCCACCCTATTGCATCACGCTTGAGACCCTCTGGGCGTTTGCGGGTCGTGTGAAGACGCACGTCGCCCGCTGCCCGAGCTCGGACTACGCCACGACTCTCCCCCTTTGGGACAAAAGGCGCACCGATTACGCGAAGCTGTTCAGTCGCTACCGGTGCAGGCGCGCGCGGTGATTGATCCGGGATGCAGGGCCGCCGATGGGCCGCCCCTCCGGGCGCACTTGATATGCGACACCAGGCGATCGGCCCCGGCGCAGCGCTACTCCCGCGGCGCGGCGGGCTGGCCGACGGTTGCCAGCGATGTCGTCGACTTGGTCGGCGGCGGTCCGGCCACGTCGCGCTCGAACACGGCGTCGGCGGTCGTGAGCTTCATGCGCCGCAACTCGTCGGTGGAAAGACGATACAACGGCTCCCATGGGGGGACCCGCAGCGCCGTTTCCAGCAACTCGCCGCTCCCACCCATTTCAATGGTGTATTGCACGAGGCGGCCGATGTCGCGCTGGACGATATTGAGCTCCTCGGCCGAATAATTGGATTCCAGCGCCTGCTTGCGCTTCTTGCCGAGCCAGATTTGGTGAACGAGCACGTGCGCCTCCGGCGGCACGTAGCGGCGCGACCCTGCAAGCAACAGGAAGGCGCACATCGATTCACAATTGCCATCCGGTGACAGCTTCGCCCGACGATCACCGTTACCGGCCGGCGGCAGCGCCGTCGTCTTGCCAATCGTGGTGACCATGCCAAGGCTGCGAATGGTGCGGCCAAGCGCCAGCGTGCCTAGGACCGAGCCGCCGTCGGAATCGAGAACCAGGACGGCTCCGCGGACATTGGGATCCTTGGCAAAGATCTCGAACTCGCGCGGCGTGTCGGCAGTGATGTAGCCCACGGCGGAAATCCACACGCGGCAGTTCGTTCCGCATATGTGGGCCGGCCCCTCGCGCCTCCATTCGAAGCGCATCGGGGCGTTCCCGCTGTCGTCCTGGGGTATGGGTGGCGCGGAGGATGCCTGGACGATGCCACAAGTAAGCGCGAATGCGCTCCAGAAGAATCGGCGCATGCTGACCCTCATCAACAGCGCTTCGCGCGACGCTTCTTGTCCGACGTCGGTCGAAGACGCCCAGTGTCCCTCAGTTCACCATCCCTCTTTTAGAGGCGGCCGAGATTCGGGTCTAGTCCGAAAACGCGGCTTTCAGCCTCCCATTTTACCGCGGATGGCATGACCTCCCCCCTCTGCTCCCACTATGTTTAGGGGGGTAGAACGACAGGGCGGGTCGTAGACTTCAATGGTCAAGCGAGGTCATTTGAACACGTTTATAGGCCATCTTGCGGGCGGACCCGGCCTTCTCGCGCGCGGACTGATCAAACTGTATCGCCACGGGTTCTCTCCGCTGACCGGGTTCAACTGCCGACATCTACCGACCTGCTCGGATTACGCCGAAGAAGCGGTTGCTCGCTTCGGCCTGTGGGCGGGCGGCTGGATGACGCTCGCGCGGTTGTGCCGCTGTCACCCGTTCGGCACCTCAGGGCTCGACTTCGTGCCTTCGTCATTGCCGCATGACGCGCGCTGGTATCTCCCTTGGCGCTACGGTCGCTGGCGCGGCACCTATCATGAACTTGCGCCGCCGCGCACCTGAGAACT
>CBFGVM010000463.1:0-3377 GCA_965652015.1 uncultured Alphaproteobacteria bacterium | reverse complement strand
TCGTTGCCGATCAAATTGACCACGCGACCGCCGCCCTGCTTGACCATGATCGGCAGCACGTAGCGCAGGCAGCGCACATAGCCCATGAATTTGAGCTGCAGCGACTGCTCCCAGTCCGCCTCGGAGAGATGCTCGAGCACGCCGCCCGGCGAGGAGCCGGCATTGTTGACCATGATGTCGATGCGGCCGAGCGCCTTGTGTGCCTGCGCGACAAAATTCTTGGCATCGGCGTCCTTAGTGAGATCGGCGGGAATCGGCACGATTCGTCGATTGGTTTCGCGTGCGATCTCGGCTGCTGTTTGCTCGAGCGGCTCTTTGCGACGCGCGCAGATCGCGACATCGACGCCTTCCATCGCAAACGCGCGGGCAATGCCTTTGCCGATTCCCGCGCTGCCGCCGGTCACCAGCGCGGTCTTCCCGTCGAGCTTAAGGTCCATGTCGATCTCCTCGTGCGATGTACGTCGGTAGTCGGATCAGGCCGACTTGTGCGCAAGCCAGCGTCCCGCCTCGGCGGCGGCAAACAAGTCGGCGAGAGCGGCATTCACCGCCCCCGGCTCCTCGCTGTTGATGGTATGGCCCGAGCGCGGCAAGACCAAGAGCGCTGCGGTCGGCGCGGTGCGCTTGATGAAGAGGCTGCCGTCGAGGCAGAGATCGTCCTCGTCGCCGACGATCACCAGAAGCGGCACCGAGAATTGCTTGAGCTCGGCCTCCATTTCCCACAGCGTCGGCCGCTTGAGCTGAAGATTGAGCATGGTGTGGGCATGGCCCTCGGCCGAGTGCTCCGCGAGCATGCGCGCGAATTCGCTCCAGCCGCGCGGATCCTTGTGCTTGAACGCCTGCCGCATGGGCGCATCGGCATATTTGGCAGCCGCGGCGACGATGCCCTCTTCGGCGAACATCTTTCCGGTCTCCGCCGCCAACGCCTTCATGGCCGCGCGTTTCTCCGCATCCGGCGCCGAGCCCCAGCCGCAGCCGGCCGCTGTCACCGACAGGCAGCGCTGCGGATAACGGATGCCAACGTGCAGCGCGGTGTAGCCTCCCATGGAGTGCCCCACCACGTGCGCCTTGTCGATGCCGAGCCCGTCCATCACGGCGATCACGTCGTCGCGGGCGACGTCTTGCGAGTAGCGGCCGGGATCGGAGGGCACGTCCGACGGGGGATAGCCGCGTTGACTATAGGTGACGCAGCGGTGCTGGCGACAAAAGTAGCGCACCTGCGCCTCCCAGCTGCGGTAGTCCCCAGCATACTCATGCACGAACACGACCGGGGTTCCGGAGCCGACCGTCTCCACGTAAAGCTTCACCCCGTCCGGTGCGGAAATTTTCGCCATTGCAAGCGTTCCGAATGCGCCCGCGATGGGCGCGCCACGTGCTTTGCGGCAGGCTAGTTGAGCGAGTTGGTGTCCGCAACGGCGCGCTCAGCTCGCCATGAGCGCCTTCGCCGCGTTGCCGACCGCCTCGACGTCATCGCCGGCATCAAGGAAGGCGACGATGCGGCAGGGGCAAGCTTCGAGGCCCTGGTAGCGCCACGGGAACGCGCCGATCAGCGCCCGCTTGTTCAGCATGAGCTCGATGTCGCCGCCGAGATTCTCGGCGTGCAGCAGCCCCTCCTGGAACGCCCAGCTGTGAAACGGAAACACGTCCGCGGCGACGCGGCGGCCGGACTTCTTGTGGGTGTATTCGAAGGTGCCGAAGAACTCGCCGGGAGTCTTGCCATGAAGCTTCGTGAACTGCGCGGTGAGATCGGTCCGCATGTTGCGGATCGAGGTGTTCATGGCGTGATCGCAGGAGCCCGTATCCATGCCCCACCACTTGATCTTCTTCTTGAGCATCCAATGCAGCGTGTCGAGGTTGGGCCCGGGGTGGAAGCAGAAATATTTCACCAGGTCCTGCCGCGGCCGCCCTTCATAGTGGCGGTGCCAGCCGGTATGCAGCAGCAGGATGTCGCCCTCGCGGATATCGGCGCCGGCGCTCTCGATGATGTCCGGCGTGATCACGGCCCAGTCCGACATCTTGCCGGAAATATCGACCACGACGCCGCGGTTGACGAGATAATCGAGCGGCAGCGAGGCCATATCCCCCTTCGGGTCGTCGGTGGCGTGCATGGCGCCGTCGAAATGGGTGCCGACGTGAAGCGCAGTTTCGATGCGCTGCGCGACGATCATCTGCGTCTGCAGGTTCTGCGCGTAATACATCCGGTTGCCGGCATATCCGACCCACCCCGGGGTGTGCACGTTCATCACGTGGCTCATGTCGATGATTTTCATCGCTCGATCCTTCTGCGTGTGTCAGCGTTTTTAGAAACTGAGTGCCGAACGGACTGCAATCACCCACGCGTTGGGCCGCAAGCTTCCGTCGCTGTTGAGAACGCCGCCGCCGGGACGGATGATGTATTGCACCTCCGGCTGCAGCATCCACCAAGGCGCCAATTGCGCTTGGTAGATCATCTCCACCATCGTTTCTCCGCTCCGCACCGGATAGAAGAAATTTCCGAATAATCCGATATCGGAATCGAGTCCGCGCGCGTTGTCGCCCACGCGGGCATAGGCTGCCGCAACGCCAACCTTGTCGTTTGGCCGACGCGCGATGAGGCCTTTGTAGATGAAGCCTCCGTCGGCGTAGAAATTGATCAGATTGCGATCGTTCGGCACGCCGCCGGCGCGAGCGAACGCCGACAGACCCCGGTCGTCGCTGCCAGGCACGCGATAGAGCATCTGATCGATCACGCCGTAGAACCCGGTATCGCCGGTGTGGTTGAGAGGAATGCCGGTCGACTCCGGGTTTGCGAGCGAGAGGCCGGTATTGTCGAAGCGCTGATCAGCGAAGCGCGGGCTCGTGTGGTACCAGGCTCCGATGCGGTAGGCGCCGGGAAGGCCTTTTGCGTCCTTGCCTTGGTTGGGCAAATAGCTCGCTTCCGCGATGACAAAAGCGCCGCCCCGAAAACTGAAGACGGTGCCGGTCGGAAGCGGCGCAGGTTGGTTGGAGCCGTCGCCTCCACTGGGATCGCCGCTGAACACGGCCGCCTGAAATGCCCACTCGTCGGCGGGCGTGAAGCGAATGCGAACGCCGGGAGCGGGGAGCGGATAAGCCGGTCCTCCGGCGGGAAGATTAGCGGCGAGAAACGTAGGCCAGCTGATGCCGTTGTTGATGAAGTTCGTGGCCGTCTGGCTCTGCAGAAATTGACTATCCGCCGACATCAGCCCGGCACGAACGGAGAAGCGCTCTTTGAAGTTCTGCTCGTACCAAAACGAATAGAGCCGAGCGACCGGTCCGGCTTCGAGATTGGAGACGGCGAGAATGTTGCCGAGATAGGTCGCGCTGAAAAACGGTCCGTGGGTGATGAGGCCGTGGGTGTGGAATTTCCCCCCGTCCCAGCC
>CBFGVM010000462.1:0-3401 GCA_965652015.1 uncultured Alphaproteobacteria bacterium | reverse complement strand
TTCGTCATCACGCCGCGCAAACGCACCCAGGCGATCGGCACGTCGTAGACGGTCGGTGCCACGCGGTAACCGTTGCTCAGCGGCACGTAGGAGACGGTGTGCGCTCCGATGTTGGCGGTGAGCTCGAGCGCCAGCGCCAGCATGCGGCCGCGGCGGTTGAAGGCAAGCCGCGCCCGCGTGATGACGTCCCGCGCCGTATAGTCGGTGAGGAAAGCTTCGCTGCGGTCGCCCGTCCATTTCACCGGGCGTCCCACGCGGCGTGCCGCCCACACCACCGCGGCCTGCTCCGGATAAACGTTGAAGCGCGAGCCGAATGCACCGCCGACATCCGGACAGATCACGTGCACGCGTTCCTGCGGCACCTTGAGGCAGCCCGCGAGCGCATGGCGCAGCCGATGCGCGCCCTGACATCCCGAGATCAACGTGTATCGCTCGGTCGCCGCGTCGTAGCTGCCGGTGGCCGCGCGCGGCTCCATGAACGCGCTGATGGTGCGCTGGTTGCGGATCGTTGCATCGACGACGAGATGCGCGTTCTTGAAGGCCGCCTCCACGGCGGCGGCATCGCCGAAGGCGCAATCGAGGGCGACATTGCCGGGCGCTCCCATCCAAAGCGTCGGCGCCGCGTCGGCGAGCGCCTCCATGACGTCGGTCACCGCCGGCAGCACGTCGTATTCGACAGCGACCGCTTCGGCGGCGTCGCGCGCGGCCGCAACGCTTTCCGCCACGACCACCGCGATTGCCTCGCCAACGAACCGCACGTCGCCGACGGCGAGCGGCAGCTGCCGCTGATCGAGGATCTTGCGCTGCGGCGTCGACGCGAAGGTCGAGACCGTGACGTCGTTGGCATCGGCCGGATTGGGAAGATGCGCCATGCCGATGTGACCGTCGCCGACGTAGTCCTCGCCGACGAGGACGGCCAGCACACCTCGCTGCCCGCGCGCTGCCGACGCGTCGATGGAAACGATGCGGGCATGGGCGTGCGGCGCGCGCACGAATACGGCATAGGCCTGATCCGCCACTGAGATGTCGTCGGTGTAATTGCCGCTGCCGCGCACGAAGCGCAGGTCCTCGAACCGCGGCACGGCGCGTCCGATGAAGCGCCCGTGCCCGAGCGGCGCCGAACCGTCGGTTGTCATCGCGCTTTCACGCCCGCCGTCCATCTGTTCCCTGATCATCTGTTGCCCCGATCGAGCCTAGCCAAGCGTGCGTGTCGTTGCCAATTCGCCGAGGCCGTCACCCTCGCCCCGCGAAGCGGGGAGAGGGAAAGAACTCGCTGCGCTGCGCGGAAGTTTTGCTGACCGACCGCAGTCTGATGCTTGGGGCGGCCCTTTGCTCTATACTCTGCCGCAAGAAGCGCCACAAAGTAGCGCGTGCTGCGCGCAAAGGGAGGACATCGCATGACCATTCGGCACGCCCTGCTTGCGGCTCTCGCCATTATCGCCGGCGCGAATACCCTCCACGCCCAGGAGGTCACCGTCAAAGTCGGCGCCGTGCGCTCGATCTCCACCGCCACCATCCTGTGGGGCGTCGAAAAGGGCTACTTCAAGGAGTACGGCATCAAGCTCGTGACCGAGACGCTCGACACCGCCGCCAACTCGATCGCGCTGTTGGCGCAGAACCAGTTGCAGCTCGTCGAGGGGGGAATTTCCGCCGGCTATTTCAACGCGCTGGAAAAGAACCTGCCGGTCACCATGGTGCTCGACCGCGTCTCGAGCCCGCTCGGGCACAATCTGATGCTGCGCCCCGACCTCAAGGGCCAGATCACGCAGTTGCGCCACCTCAAGGGCAAGACGATCGCCACCAACGGCCAGGGCGCGGTGTCGACCTATGAGGTCGGCAAGCTATTGGAGAGCGACGGGCTGACCATCAACGACGTCGACATCAAGGTCATTCCGTTCACGCAATATGCCGTCGCCTTCAACAACAAGGCGATCGACGCTTCGATCACGATCCCGCCGTTTACCGCGCAATTGCTCGACGGCGGGCATGCCGTGAACTTCAAGGACCCCGACGACACCGTCAAACCGCACCCGCTCACCATCGCGGTGAGCATGATCAATACCGATTTCGCCAAGGCCAACCAGCAGCTCGTGCGCAATTACTACGTCGCTTATCTGCGCGCCATCCGCGATTACTGCCAGGCCTACCACGGCGGCGCCGTCCGTCCGGAGTTTATCGACCTCGCGATCCGCACCGGCACCGAAACGCGGCCGGAATTGCTGCACAAATATCCATGGCCCGCGCGCAGCCCCAACGGCACGATCAATGTCGCGAGCATGCTCGACATGCAGGCCTGGTTCTTGAAGAGCAAGATGAGCAACGCCGAGTTTCCGGCCGACCGGATCGTGGACAAGAGCTACGTCGAATACGCATTGAGCAAGCTTCCCCCGTTCGTGCTCGAGAACAAGGAAAGCACGCTCGCCGGCTGCCGCTGACGTCAGTCCCGGACCTTCGGCCATCGCCAGCGTGCAGCTCGGGGAGGAAGGAATGCCCGTCGAGCGGCGCGGCGCGGCGATCGACATCGTCGGACTGCGCAAGGAGTACCTGAGCGGGCCCGCGCGCGTCGTCGCGCTCGACGATATCAACCTGCGCATCGCGCCCGGCGAATTCGTCTGCATCGTCGGTCCGTCGGGCTGCGGGAAATCGACACTGTTGCGCATCCTCGCCGGCCTTAGCGCCCAGACGAGCGGCACGATCAAGGTCGAAGCGCCGGGCTGGGCGGTCGAGAACGCGATGGTGTTCCAGGAGAGCGGCCTCTTTCCCTGGATGAGCGTCGAGGCCAATGTCGGATTCGGCCTGATGACGCGCGGCATTCCTGCCGGCGAAGCGGCGACGCGGGTCGAGGCCGCCTTGAAGCTCGTCGGGCTCACCCGATTCCGGCGCCATTATCCGCACCAGCTCTCCGGCGGCATGCGCCAGCGGAGCGCCATCGCCCGCGCCTTCGTGACCGACCCGGGCATGCTGCTGATGGACGAGCCGCTCGCCGCGCTCGACGCGCAGAACCGCGTCATCCTGCAGGCCGAGCTGCTTCGCATCTGGGAGCAGACCCGCAAGACCGTGATCTACGTCACCCATTCGATCGAGGAGGCGTTGTTGCTGGGCGACCGTACCGTGGTCATGACCGCGCAGCCCGGCCGCATCAAGCGGATCGTCGACGTGCCGTTCCCGCGCCCGCGCAACCTGATGACGCTGTCGGCATCGCCGGAATTCGGCCGGCTCAAGCTCGACATATGGCACGTGCTGGAGGAGGAGGTCACGCGCGCCCGCCGCGACGAGGAGAAATGAAGGCAGGCGATCAAGCCGGTCCAACTGAGGGCATAGGCAGTCGGGTAGAGTGAACAGTGCGAGCGGCGAACTTGGTCTGCTCCCTCCCCCGCTTGCGGGGGAGGGTTGGGGAGGGG
>CBFGVM010000461.1:0-3403 GCA_965652015.1 uncultured Alphaproteobacteria bacterium | reverse complement strand
GCATCGGCATGAACACCGACCACACGCTGGAAGAGGTCGGCCAGCAGTTCTCGGTGACGCGCGAGCGCATCCGCCAGATCGAGGCCAAGGCGCTGCGCAAGCTCAAGCATCCGAGCCGCTCGCGCAAGCTGCGGAGCTTTTTGGATAACTGAAGTCAGACCGCCCCGGTGACCGGGGACTCATTCATTTCCCCGACAGTGCTGAATTTTGGCGCGTGCGAGGCTCTTTTAGGCCGCCAAACGGTCTCGCCTCCTCGAAGGCTCGGCTTGCTCGCAAAACAAGCGCGTCCGCACCGATCGCGCCCACGATCTGCAGGCCGATCGGCAGCCCGTTGCGCGTCAGCCCACAGGGAATGGACGCCGCCGGCTGCTGCGTGAGGTTGAACGGGTACGTGAAAGGAGACCAATCCGTCCACGCCTCGCCCCCATCGCCCGACGGGGGGACCACATGACCCACGTCGAACGCGGGCAGCGGCATGGTGGGCGTCAATAGTAGGTCATAGCGCTCAAAGAACCGTGCAAATACACCATGCAGTTCGGCGCGCTTAAGCTGCGCGCGAATATAGTCACCGACAGATGTCTTGAGCCCCTGCGCCGCGGCCGCGACGAGGCCGGGCTCGGCCTCGGCACGGACCCGCTCGCCATAGGATTGCAAAAGCGTCGCGAACGACGACCACCACAACGTGTTCCAGATCGCGATTGGATCTCCATCAAGCTCCGGATCGGCTTCGTCGACATGCGCGCCGAGCTCCGCGAACACGCGCACCGCGGCCGTCACCGCCGTCTCGACCTCCGGCTCGACGCGTTTGGCGTATCCGAGACGCGGCGAGTACGCGATCCTCATCCCTTGCACGCCCTCGTCGAGGCCGATGCGGAAATCGGGCGCAGGTGATGTCCAGGCATAGACATCGCGTATGTCCGGCGCGGCCATGATCGTGAGAGCTAGCGCCGCATCGGCAACGGACCGCGTGAGGCAGCCAACATGGGCAAGCGTCCCGAGCGGCGAGGCAGGCCACGCCGGCACGCGTGCGCGGGTCGGCTTGATTCCGTAGCTGCCACCGAATGCGGCCGGGATGTGGATCGATCCGCCTCCGTCCGTTCCGAGATGGATATTGCCCATACCGAGAACGACGGCGGCGACGGCGCCGCCTGAGGAACCGCCCGGCGTTTTGCGAGTGTCCCACGGATTGCGCGTCACCCCGGTCAATGGACTATCGGTAACTCCCTTCCAGCCGAATTCGGGCATTGTGGTTTTGCCGATGACGATCGCGCCTTGCTCGCGCAGCCGGGCAACCGCCGGCGCATCATGGCTTGCCGGCGCGTCGGATGTGAGCTTCGATCCGAAGCGCGCAGGCATGCCGGCGACGAGGAGGTTGTCCTTGATGCCAACCGGCACACCGTCGATCAGGCCTCGGGGGACGCCCGTCATCCAACGCGCCTCGGAGTCCCTCGCGCGTCTCAGGGCGCCCTCGCGATCCACCCAGCAATAGGCGTTCACAACGCCGTTGTGCCGGTCGATCTGATCGAGGACGGCACGAAGCATCTCGACCGGTGAGAGATCTTTCCGCCGATAGCGAGATAGCAACTCCGCAGTCGACAAGAAGGCGGTGTCATCCTTTGTCGCTTCAGTGATGGTACGATGCCCTCCGTTCGCGGCAGATCATACCTCACGACGAGCACCTTGTGGCCACGTCCCGCAGGCGTGGAACGATTGATGCGGCTCTTCAAAAAATTTCGCCCGGCAGAGCCGGGCGAAACCGTTTTGATGCTGAAGGAGCGGCGCCGCTAGATGCACCACCTGCGAGCGTAGAGTTCCTGCATCTTTGCCCAGGCCTCCGGGTAGCTGCCGGCGTATGCCACCGACTGCCATCCGGGACCCCACGGGGCGTTAATGTCGTTGCGCCAAATCTTGCAGTCGCCGTAAGCCCAGCGCACCACAACCCACGGCGGCTGCACCATGCGCGCATCCGCCACCGGGATGACGGCAAGCGCGAGCAACAACGTGGCGAGGGCAAGCGTTACGCGTTTCATCGAAAGCTCCCGTTGCAATTTTATTGAGATCGTCGGCAAGAAGGGTTCAACCGACGGCGGCGAGTATAGTTGGCCAGACCAATGATACTAGTGAAATGGCGCGAATGTCGGCGCCAGCTGACGGTATTATGTTGCACCATTCCTCAGACTTGATTCGCTCCGATCAGCTTATCGCGCCGGCGGAAAGCCGAAGGTCTGCTCGAATCGTTTCGCATATGCCGGCCATACCTGCGGATTGACGATCCGCGGCGGGCGCTTGCCGTCGAGCGTCATCACGAGCTGCTCGGCGGCGATGCGGCCCATATTGGCGCGCGCCTCCCGCGTCATACCCGCGGTGTGCGGGGTTGCGAGCACGTTGTCGAATTGCAGGAGCGGGTGGTCGACCGGCGGCGGCTCCTTGTCCCACACGTCGATGCCGGCGCCGGCGATCCTTTTCTCGCGCAGCGCCTCGGCGAGCGCGCGTTCGTCATGGATGAAACCGCGCGCCGTCGTGATGAAGTAGGCGTGCGGTTGCATCAGCGCGAACTCCCGCGCGCCGATCATGCCACGCGTGCTCTCGTCGAGGGGACAGTTGATCGACACGAAGTCGGCGCGCCGCAACAGCTCGTCGAGGGTGACCTTGACGGCGCCGCGCGCGGCAATGGTCTTCTCGTCGAGATACGGATCGCAGGCGATGACCTGCATGCCGAGGAGGCCGCGGCAGAGTTCGGCGATGCGGCGCCCGACATTGCCGATGCCGACGATGCCGATGGTGCGTCCCTTGACATCGTTGCCCATGAAGACGGTGCGGTCCCGCATCGTGCCGCGGCGCAAGGCATGGTTGGTCTGGATGATCTGCTTCGACAGCGCCAGCACCATGGCGAGCACGTGCGCTGCCACCGCCTCGGCGTTGCCGCCGGTCTGGTTGACTACAAGGATGCCGGCGTCGGTGCAGTCCTTGATGTCGACGGTGTCGAAGCCGGCGCCGTTGGTGGAGACGACCAGCAGGTTGGGCATGCGCGCGAGCAACTCGCGGCGGGCATGGAAGCGCGGCGCAAGCTCGTCGCGCGCCGAGCCGATCTGGTAGGCGTGTGCGGCCGCGATGATCGGCTTCGCGACCTCGTCGGCGGTCTCGTTCTCGAGCTTGTCGAGCCTGATCTCGGGCCGCTGCGCGATGATGTCGAGGTAACAAGGATGCGCGACGTAGCGCACGTAGAAAACGCGCTTCACGTTGTCTTTCATTCTTCGAGATCCTCGATGCTTGAGATAGCCCTCATGCTGAGGAGCGCCGCGTAGCGGCGCGTCTCGAAGCATGAGGCCGTCCTTCGAGACGCGGGCCGCAAGCGCGCTTATGGCCCGCTCCTCAGGACGAGGCACGGAGTGGGACTACGCCC
>CBFGVM010000460.1:0-3405 GCA_965652015.1 uncultured Alphaproteobacteria bacterium | reverse complement strand
GCGCGGCGCAGGCTGGCGATCATGGAGACCCGCAATAGGTAGTTATGGGTACGGGTCTTGTCGGCGGCGATCTCCGCGAGGCTGCGGCCGAATTCGGTCCCGTCCGACTCGAGGTTGCGTTTGTTCTGGATCGACTGTTGCTCGATGTATTCGAGCGTCACCGCCCGGCGCTGGCGATCATAACGCTCGAGATCGGCGTCGGGCTGGCGTCCGTGCCAGACGTCGATCATGCGCGAGGTCAGATTGATCGCGTCATGGATGCCGCCGTTCATGCCCATCCCTCCGAGGGGATTGTTGATATGCGCGGCGTCGCCGGCGAGAAAAGCGCGCCCGTGCTGAAACGTCTTCGCGACCCGCTGGTGCACCTTGTAAAGCGTCGTGTGCGCGATCTCGTAATGGGATATGCCGGGCACCACGGTGGCCATCAACGATTGGGCGAAGTCGGCGCTCAAAGCCAGCTCGTCGCTTTCATGCGCCGCGATCGGAAACATCACCCGGCACAGACCGGGAATTTGCAGCAGGAAGTGCCAGCGTTCGGGATCGGCGACGTAGCTCACGGCGACGAGATCCGGGATGACGGTGCGAAAATCGAATGGCGTGCTCACGACCAGAAAGCGCTCCGGCCAGGTAAAGCCGGGAAATTCTACTCCTAGCGCGCGCCGCACGTCGCTGCGGGCACCGTCGGCGCCGATGAGCCAGCGCCCGGATCGCCGCTCGGTTCTCCCTTTGCGCTCGACGGCAATCTCCACGCCCGCGCCATGCTGGGTCACGTCTTTGACCTGAGCGTCGCATTGCAACTCGAACTCTGCTTCGGCGCTGAGTTGCTGGCGCAAAATGCGCGTCAGTCTCCATTGCTCGCACTGCACCCGATAGGGGTGATGGGTGAGATCGGCGATCGCGCCGAAATCGAATTGCCCGAGCACGCCCTGGCGCTTGCTGCGATACTGAAACGCCGGCGCAACGAGGCCTTGCTCGATCAGCGGCACCGCGGCCCCGAGCCGATCGAGCATATCGAGCGTCGGCGGATGGAAGGTCGAGGCGCGCGATTCCTGGCTCAAGTCGGATCCGGCTTCGAACACCGTCACCGGCACGCCGCCGCGCACCAGGTTGGCTGCGGCCACCAAGCCCACGGGCCCCGCGCCCGCAATCAAGACCCGCTCATCGACCGGCATGCTGCTTCGGAACGGATCGCGGCTGGGTTTCGGTGGGCGCTGCCACGGCGGATTCCGGCTCGTACTCGCCCGCGACCAGCTTGCGGCGCAGGAGCTTGCCGACCGGCGATCTCGGGATCGCCTTGACGAACGCGTAGCGGCGCGGGCGCTTGAAATTGGCGAGCCCGGACGCGCGACAGAATTCGTCGAGCTCGTCCGGCTCGACCGCGCCGCGGCGCTTGACGAAGGCGGCCACGATCTTGCCCCAGCGCTCGTCCGCGAGCCCGACCACGGCCACCTCCGATACGGCGGGATGCAGCGACAAGCAGCTTTCGATCTCCACCGGCGAGATATTCTCGCCGCCGCTGATGATCATGTCGTCGACGCGGCCGGTGACGAAGAGATCGCCGTCGCCGTCGAGATATCCGGTGTCGCCGGTGAAATACCAGCCGTCGCGCAAAGCCTTCGTGTCCGCATCCGGCCGCCGCCAGTAGCCGTCGAACGACTCGTCGCCTTGCAGCAGGGCGATGATTTCACCTTCTTCGCCGGGCGCGGCGATGTGGTCGGGCGAGGCGGCGCCAAGCCGCACCACGCGGATCATCTGGTTGATGCCTGCGCGGCCGGCCGAGCCGGGCTTTGCCGGTGCATTCTGGTCGATGGTGAAGGTGTAGATTTCGGATGAGCCGTAGTGATTGACGAACAGTTCCGGCTTGAAGGCATGCTTTAGGCTCTTGAGCAGCCCGTCGGTCATCGGCGCTCCCGCGAAGCCAAGCTTGCGCACCGAGCTCACGTCGGTCGCCGCGAACTGCGGATGATGCAAGAGGTCATGATAGAGCGTCGGTACGAGGGAAAGGTTGGTGATGCGCTCCGCGGCGATCAGCTCGAGCGCGTGGCCAGCCTCGAAGCGCGGCAGGCAGACGAAGGCGCCGCCGACGAGCGACATGGCCAAGAGCGAGCGCACCCCCATGGTGTGGTAGAGCGGCATGGCGCCGAGCGTGCGCTCGTGCGCGGCGTAGAGATGCTGCGCCACATGGGCGAGCGCGGCGGCGCGCTCGGCGCGCTGGCGGCGCGGCACGCCCTTCGGCCGTGCGGTGGTGCCGGAGGTGTAAAGCATCACCGACCAGGCTTCCGCATCAACGCGCGGGCGAATGCCGCCCGCGCCGGCGCCGATCAGCGAGTCGAAGCGCATATCCGGGGCGGACGCGATGCCCACGGCGATACGCGTGCGCGTGCGCGCCTGCTTGGATGACCGCACGGCGCCGGCCGAGACTTCTTCGTAAACGATCGCCTTCGCCTCGGCATCGTCCAGGCAGAAATCGAGGTCTTCGGCGGTCGAGCGCCAGTTGAGCGGCGTGATGATGATGCCGGCGAATTGGCATGCCCAGTGGATAGTCGCCGCCTCCCAGCGATTCTGCAGCACGGTGACGAGATGGTCTCCTCGCCTGAGCCCGAGCGCGTCGAAGCCGGCGACGAGCGCCGAAATTTTCTCGTACCAGGCGCTGTAGGTCAGCCGGAGATTGCCATCGACTATTGCCAACGTTTGGGGATCGCGCGCGACGCTCGCGAGGAAGCTCGTGCCGAGATCAAGCATCGCGCCACCCTCTCGGTTGAATCGACGCGGCGGCGCGATCATCCGCCGGACCGGTCCTCCTCGGCCAGACGGGGCTAGGCGCGAGTTGGCCGCCTGTCTCGGCGATGGTACATCTGTGCACAGCCGCTCGCATCGAGGCTAGTGTGGTGGATTTGAAGTTCCTACCCGTGTAGTCGCAAGCGCGCATAGGAACTTCAAATCCAAAACCACACTAGCAGCATAAGTTTGCTAGTGTCCCTTTGATTCCGAAGTTCGCATCAGGGGGTGCCGCAAGGGTTTGCGAACTTCGGAATCGGGACACTAGTATGACCCAAGTCCGCAATGCGCTCCAAGACGCGAGTAGCCGCGAGGCTGCCCGCGCATATGGCGACAATACCCCGCAGCCGGTCCGCTCGTTGCGGGACTGGCTCGACCATCTCGCGGCGCGCGAGCGGCTCGCGGTCCTCGCGCCAGGTATCGGCCTGCGTTTCGAGTTGGCGGCCATCGCCAAGCGGCTCGATGGAGTGCGGGCGACGCTGTTTCCGCGTGCGGGCGGACACCCGATTCCCGTCGTATCCGGCCTGGTTTCCGACCGCGCCTGGATGGCTGACGCGATGGGCGTGGAAACGGGCGAGGTACTCTCGAGGTTTAGCGACGCGGCGCTGCATCCGATCCCGTGGCGGG
>CBFGVM010000459.1:0-3416 GCA_965652015.1 uncultured Alphaproteobacteria bacterium | reverse complement strand
GCGGCTTTCGTCTTCTCCGCCAGGCGGACCATCGGCAGCCGCACCGTATCCGCGCACTTTCCCAGCACCGAAAGGGCGTATTTCGCGGGCGCCGGGTTGGTCTCCAGGAACAAGGCCGTGTGCAATGGCATCAGCTTGTCCTGCAATTTGAGCGCCGTCGCGTAATCACCCTTCAGGCAGGCGTCCTGGAATTCGGCACACAGCCGCGGAGCCACATTGGCAGTTACCGAGATGCAGCCATGCCCGCCATGGGCCATGAAGCCCAGCGCACTTGCGTCCTCGCCGGAGAGCTGGTTGAACCCCTCCCCCATTGCCGCTCGCTGCTGCGAGACCCGGACCACGTTGGCGGTCGCATCCTTCACGCCGGCAATGTTGTCGAGTTCGAACAGGCGCTGCATGGTCTCGACCGACATGTCGATCACGGACCGCGCTGGAATATTGTAGATGATGATCGGGATTCCGATCGCATCGTTGATCGCCTTGAAGTGTTGATAGAGCCCCTCCTGCGTGGGCTTGTTGTAATAAGGCGTCACCACCAGAACCGCATTGGCACCGGACTTCTCTGCGTGCCGGGAAAATTCAATGGCCTCCGCCGTGGAGTTGGAACCCGCCCCTGCGATTACCGGAACACGGCCCTTCGCCTGCGCGATGCACCATTCGACGACGTCTCGATGTTCCTCATGCGAGAGCGTCGGGCTTTCTCCGGTGGTCCCCACCGGAACCAACCCATCGGTGCCCTCGGCGATCTGCCAATCCACGAGGTCCCGCAGGACCTTTTCATCAACCGCGCCGTTTGCAAAAGGCGTGACGAGCGCGGTAAACGAGCCTCGAAAGCTCGTCCTGGCGGTCATGATACGATCCTCTGAATGCTCCGGGCAGGCGGCTGCGAACGAAAGCTTGCCGCCTTTTTGCCGCGGTCCGGGTTGATGGTTCGCAGCTTAGCGCTTCATCAATATCCTATCAAATAAGTATTCACAGCGCAGCAATACGTAAGCGGAAAACCACCTTGATCAGTCAGACGCCTACGCGATTTGTGATCGGCATCCTTTCCGGCTTCGCCGTCGCGCTGATGGCCTATCCCGCAGGCGCCGCACCGCTGCCGAAGCCGCGGCCCGACAGCGCGCCCGCGAAAGCCGGTGCCCCATCCGGTGCGACCGCAGCCGCGCAGCCCGCGGCCCACCCGCCCGCCCGCTTCTCCCTCGCGACCAGCGAGGCCGCCTCTGCGGCGGACGTCGCCGCCCTGAAGGAGGCAGTCGCTGCCGGACGCCGGGGCAGAACGACCCAAGCCGCCGACCTGCAGAAGACGATCAGTGATCCAGTGGCCCGCAAGCTGGTCGAATGGGTCATCCTGCGCAGCGACGACACCGAAAGCATCGACGTCAGCCGCTACATGGCATTCATTACCGAAAATCCGAGTTGGCCATCGCTCACCCTGCTGCGGCGCCGTGCCGAGACGACGCTGTGGGCGGACCGACTCGAACCCGCCTTCGTGCGCGCCTTCTTCGCCAAGGAACGCCCCACGACCACCAAAGGAAAGTTCGCGCTTGCCCGCGCCCTGCTGCTGCAGGGCGACCGCGCTGGCGCACAAAGTCTGGTGCGCGACGCCTGGCGCAACGACAGCTTCTCGAGCGACCTCGAGAACCTGGCTCTCGACGTGTTCAGGGATTTGATCACGCCCGCCGATCACAAGGCGCGCATGGACATGCGGCTCTATGTGGAGGACGTCGACGGGGGGCTGCGCGCGGCCAACCGGGCCGGGGGCTATGCTGCGCTGATCGCCAAGGCGCGCATCGCAGTCATCAAGAAGGAAGGCAACGCCAAGGCACTGCTTGACGCTGTGCCGCCGGAGGTGCACCGCGACGTCGGCTACGTTTTCAGCCGTGTCCAGTTCCTTCGCCGCGCCGATCAAGTGGACGAGGCGGCGCAGTGGATCCTGTCGCTGCCATCCAATCACGGACAGGCCCTCGACTCCGACCAGTGGTGGATCGAGCGTCGGCTCGTTGCCCGCAAGCTGCTCGACATCGGCGACGCCAAAACCGCGTATCGGGTCGCACGGGACGCCGCGATCCCCGACCGCGACAACTACCGCGCCGAGCATCAGTTCACCGCGGGATGGATCGCGCTGCGCTTCCTCAACGATCCCGCAACCGCGCTCGCGCATTTCGGCAGAGTGGCACATGGGAACAGCAATCCGATCACGCTCGCGCGCGCCGGCTACTGGCAGGGACGCGCGGCGGAAGCCTTGGGGCGAAGGGAGGACGCGCGCGCATATTACGAGGCGGCGGCGCGCTACTCCACGGCTTACTATGGGCAGCTGGCGCGCGCGCGGCTGGGTCACAAGGACCTTGTCTTGCGGCCCCCGCCCGAGCCCCCGGCGGATCGGCGCGACACGATCGCACGGCTCGAGATCGTACGCGCAATCGAGCTTCTCTATGCCATCGACGAGCGGGACCTACTGGCAGGGGCACTGGCCGACCTCGGCGAACGATCGATCGACACCGTCGCGCTCGCCGCGCTCGGTGAAGTGACGGCCCGCCACAAGGATCCGCGCGCCACGCTGCTCCTCGGCAAGGCGGCGCTCGCACGCGGGCTTCCGCTCGAGCACTATGCGTTTCCAACCACGGGCATTCCCAACTATCAGCCCATTGGCCCGGCGATCGAGCCCGCCGTGGTCTACGCCATCGCTCGCCAGGAGAGCACCTTCAACCCGAAAACCGTGTCCAGCGCGCGTGCCATGGGCCTGATGCAGGTCACGCCCGACGCGGGGCGATACGTGGCCAAGAAGTTCGGCGCCTCCTTCGACGAGAAACGGCTGTTGAACGATCAGAGCTACAATGTGCAGCTGGGCGCGGCCGAGCTCGGGGATCTCTATGCAGGTTACCGCGGCTCGCACATCCTGACCTTTGCCGGCTACAATGCCGGCAAGGGCCGCGTGAAGGATTGGCTCGAGAGATATGGCGACCCGCGCGATCCGAAGGTCGATCCGGTCGACTGGGTTGAGCGCATCCCGTTCTCCGAGACGCGCAACTACGTCCAACGCGTCCTGGAAAATCTCCAAGTCTATCGCGTGCGCTTCGGCGGCGGCTCCAAGCTCCTGATCGAAGCCGACTTGCGGCGTGGGGCAGCGGCGAATTGAGCCAGTTGCGGCACATTGCGTCGTAGATCTGTAGGGTGGGCAAAGTGTCGTAGCCCGGATGAGCGAAGCGAGATCCGGGGGTGGAGCCGCGCGGCGCGACCGTCCCGCATTTCGCTTCGCTCATGCGGGCTACGGATGAGAGCCATACGATGGTGATGAACCCGCTGGCATCGCGGCTGCTGCAGGCCGGGCTGGACATGCACCGACGCGGCGCCGTCGCGGACGCGGCAGCGCGCTATACGCAGATTCTGAAATTCGAGCCGAAGAATGTCGACGCGCT
>CBFGVM010000458.1:0-3446 GCA_965652015.1 uncultured Alphaproteobacteria bacterium | reverse complement strand
AGCCCTGCAGCAGGCGCAAGCTCACGAGCAGGATCGGGGCCAGCCAGCCGATGGTCGCAAACGTGGGCAAGAGGCCGACCGCGAAGGTCGCGCCGCCCATCACCACGATGGTGACGAGGAAGGTGTATTTGCGGCCGACGAGGTCGCCGATGCGGCCGAAGATGAGCGCGCCGAATGGGCGCACCAGGAAACCGGCCGCGTAAGTCGCAAACGCCGACAGAAGCGCCGCGGTGTCATTTCCGGGCGGAAAGAACAGCGCGGCGAAGAAGGGGGCCAGCGTGGCGTAGAGATAGAAATCGTACCATTCGAATACGGTGCCGAGCGAGGAGGCGAAGATCACTCGGCGTTCGTCGCGCGTCATTCCTTCCGCCGGTTGGCGGGTCAGCGTCAGCGTGGTCATGGGAAATTCCCCCAGAGGTCTGCGGTGGTCGGGACACGGAGCGCCGTTCGGGCGAACCTGCCCCATGAGGCCACGCTATCGCGGTGCACAATTTCGGTCTTTGCTCCTCTGGTCGTAATTCGAAAGTCGGAACCGGACTTAGCTATTTGATTGCGTAGGTAATTTTCAAGCGGAGGGATGCGGTTCCGCAATTAGTCGTACGCCGAATGTCGCAGCGCAAAACACGCAGGAGAATCTGGGGGCGGAAGCATAGCAACGCAGGTACGCTGCGCGGCATCGGTTCGGCCAATCCACGGGAGCAAGCGATGTGGCGCTGCATCGGATGCATCGTGATCATCGCCGCATTGGCGGCGGGGCGGGCGAGCGCGCAGGATTCGGCCGCGCAGTTCTACAGCGGCAAGCAGATCACGATGATCGTCGGCTCCTCTGCCGGCGGCGGATATGACATCTATGCGCGACTGGTTGCCCGACATATGCCCAAGCACATTCCCGGCAATCCCGTCATGGTGGTGACCAACATGCCGGGCGCGGGCAGCAACACGGCGGCCGCGCACCTCTTCAACGTGGCGCCGCGGGACGGCACGGTCATCGGCGCGCTGCAGAACAGCGCGCTCCTCGATGCGCTGCTCGACGCGCTCCTCGGCAGCAGCCGCCGCCTGCGACACGACGCCACGAAATTCATCCATCTCGGCTCGGCCACCATCGACCACTATGTGTGCATCGCCCGCGCCGACGCGCCCGTGAAATCCTTCAAGGATCTGCTCACCCAGGAACTGCTTATCGGCGCGAGTCAGCCCGGCACCTCGACGCGCGACTTTCCAGCCATGCTCAACAACCTGACCGGCACCAAGATTCGCTTGGTCAGCGGTTATCCCGGGACCCGCGAGATCACCCTCGCCATCGAAAAGGACGAAGTGAAGGGGCTGTGCGGCTTCAGCTGGTCGAGCCTGAAAGCGCAACGACCGGATTGGCTCAAATCCGGCTTCATCCGCGTGCTGGTGCAGGAGCACGACAAGGGGAATCCCGAGATCAGCAAGATGGGCGTGCCGCTCGCCGTCGATTTCGCCACCACGCCGGAGAATCGCCAGGTGATGGAATTGGTCTACAGCTCCGAAACCTTCGGCCGTCCCTACATGATGGCGCCGGGCGTGCCAACGGAGCGGGTCGCCGCGCTGCGCAAGGCATTCATGGCGACGATGCGGGATGAGGACCTGCTGGCCGAGGCGCAGCGTATCGGCATCGCCATCGATCCCATCTCAGGTGAGGAATTGCAGGCGCTGGCGGAAAAAATCTTCGCTACGCCCCCGGCCGTGGTCGAGCGGGCCAAGCAGGCGATGGAGTACCGCGCGCCGTAAACGCGTCCACGGGGCGAAGGAAACTCGCTCAGGCTCATGGCTTCGGGTGCCACCACCGCCCGGCAAGCACGACGCCTTCGCAGGCGATCTTGCGGTCGCCCGTCAGTTGCTCGCCGACGACATCGACATAGTCGAAGCGCCCGTCGTTGATCGACAGAATGGTCGCGTCTCCGACGCTGCCCGGCTTGAGGCTGCCAAGCTCGGGTCGTTTCAGCGCGAATGCGGCATTGACGGTCGTGGCGGCGATCACATCGGCAAACGGCACGCCGAGGCAGAGGAACTTCGACATGGTGGTGACCTGATCGAAGGCCGGGCCGTTGATGCAGAGCGCGTGCACGTCGGACGAGATGGTGTCGGGCAAGAAGCCGTTGGCGAGCATGGCGCGCGCGGTCTTGAAGGCGAACGAGCCCTTGCCATGCCCGATGTCGAACAGCACGCCGCGCTGGCGCGCCTCGATCACCGCGCGTTTCACCTTGCCTTGCGCGGTTAGCGGCGAGTTTGGAAAAGGACGGAACGCGTGCGTGAGCACATCGCCCGGCCGCAAGCGCGCAACCACTTCTTCATAGCTCGGCGGCGGCTCATCGATATGCGCCATTACCGGCACCCCGACTTCCTCGGCGACCTCGAGCGCGATATCGAGCGGCACCGTGCCTGAGCGGCCCGAAGCGCGCGCGCCGACCCGAACCTTGATGCCGACGATGACGTCGCGATTGGCATTGGCGACCTCCACCGCATCGACCGGTGCGATGAGCCGCAGCTCCTCGCTTTCGCCGACCATCACCCGCGGCGAGAACGCGTAGATTCCCGCGAAGGAGACGTGCAGATAGGCAAGGATGCGCACTTCGCTGCGCTCGATCACGTGCTTGCGAAACCCCGCGAAATTGCCGGGCCCGGCGCTGCCGGTATCGATCGCCGTGGTCACGCCCGAGCGGCGGCAGAAATCTTCGGCGTCGATGCCAAGCGAAGTGCCGCCCCAATAGACGTGGGTGTGCAGATCGATCAGTCCTGGCGTGACGATGCGGCCGGAGACGTCGCGGATCTCGGCCTTGGCATCGGCGGGCAACCCCGCGCCGATGCGCGCGACCTTGCCCTGTGCGAACGCAACGTCGGTGATGGCGTCGAGCTTTTGCGAGGGATCGACCACGCGGCCGCCCCTCAGGATGAGGTCGTAGCTCACCGGCGAACCGTGGAGCATCCGAGAGCCGCCATCAAGCCCTCAGCTTGAAGCGCTGGATCTTGCCCGTTGGTGTCCGCGGCAGGTCAGGCCGAACCTCGATCCAACGCGGATATTTCCATGCGCCCGCGCGCTCCTTCACATGCATCCGCAGCGCATCGAAGAGCCGCTCGTCGGCGGGATAGCCGTTCTTGAGCACGATGAAGGCTTTCGGCTTGGTGAGCCCGTCGCCGTCCTCCTCGCCGATGACCGCCGCCTCGAGCACGGCCTCGTGCGAGGAGAGCACCGCCTCGACCTCGAACGGGGACACCCACATGCCGTTGACCTTGAACATGTCGTCGGTGCGCCCGCAGTAATAATAGTAGCCCTCGGCGTCGCGCAGGTACTTGTCGCCGGTATAGGTCCATTCGCCGGCGAAGGTGCGGCGGCTCTTGGCGCGGTGGTTCCAGTAGCTTTCGCCGGCGGAGGGCCCGCGCACCACGAGTTCGCCGATCTCGCCGGCGGGAAGCTCGCGGCC
>CBFGVM010000457.1:0-3447 GCA_965652015.1 uncultured Alphaproteobacteria bacterium | reverse complement strand
GGCCGCCCTGCGCTCGCGCGTCGCACGGGGACCGCTGCCACGTCGGCCTCGCATCGCGGGGACAACAGGATCCCGCGGCCAAGCGCCGCCCACAAACGTGTGCGGCCAGTTATTTTGCCGGCCGCGCTCTTGCGCTGCGCAGCGGCGCCGGTTCGGGGCTGCCTTCGATCTCCATCGCCGCCTGCAGCCAGGTCCTGCCCATTTCCAGCAGGACTTGGCGGTGCCGTTCCGATTTGGTCTCGCCGGCCCAACGCAAACACTCTTGCGCGAACTCGCGGAGCTCTGCGGGGACTGCCGGCATTCGCAGCTTCGGGTTCGCGCTTCGCGTTACTTGGCTAAGCGCCAGAGTTGGAATCCCTGCGCATCGATGGCTTCTTCGATCGCCGCGCGGGAGAATTTGTGGGGAGGAGCTTTCTCGGGGCCGATGGCGCCGGTAGCGGTCCACGGGCCATGCTGAGGTGGAAGTTTGCTGCCGGCGAGATCGCCGGCGAAGGCCTGCAAACCTTTCCTCGCTTCCGACTTGAAAATGTAAATCCGCATGACTCAGTCCTTATTGCTAACTGCACTGCGACCGGTCTCGCATGGCATGACGGCGCCGCGCGCGTCATTCGCCCGAGCGTGCCGGATGTTTGCTGTACGCCAGAACGACGGCTGCCACGCCGAAGCAGACGGCCGCGGTCAACGCCAGGCCAAACAGGACCGTCCACACGTCACGCTCCGCTCACAGGCGAGAGCGCGACCGGTCTCTCTGTCACCGGCGCCTGTATTGTTATGCATTATGACCGGTGATGGTGCGAGAGTGCGCCTTATCGGTGCGATTGTCGAGGTTTATTCTCCATCACATCATACGGTTGCGCCCCTTGCGAGAACCGCGTACAGTCCCGATATTCGATCTTGGCCTTGTTTGTCGAAGCACCTTCGGGTGTGTCTTCCCAATAGGCGCTAACTTCGGATGGGCGGTCGCACGATACGGCCGCTATCAAATTCGTGCAGACAAAGGAGGCCATGATGGCTACCGGTACCGTGAAATGGTTCAACCCGTCGAAAGGTTATGGGTTCATTGCGCCGCAGGACGGCGGCAAAGACGTATTCGTCCACATCTCCGCGGTCGAGCGCGCCGGCCTGACCTCGCTCAACGAGGGGCAAGTGCTCGAGTATGAGGTGGTCAGCAATCGCGGCAAGCAGGCGGCGGAAAATCTCAAGACGCGCTGAGCGCACAACTTCATTAACAGCTTGACGGCGCGCGCAGCGCTAAGGGCAGATTGGAAACATTTTGCAGGTACTCGTACGCGACAACAACGTCGATCAAGCCCTCAAGGTGCTCAAAAAGAAGCTGCAACGCGAGGGCATCTTTCGTGAGATGAAGCGCCGCAAGGCGTATGAAAAACCGTCGGAGCGCAAGACCCGCGAGAAGGCGGAAGCGGTCCGACGCGCGCGCAAGGCCGCCAGGAAACTGGCGCAGCGCGAAGGTTTGATCCCCATGCCCAAGCGCAAGGAGCCTGCGCCGCGCCGCGCGCCACCTCGATCGTTCTGAGTTCAGCGCATGCAGCAAGCGTGGCCCGGATGGAGCGAAGCGACATCCGGGGCTGCCGGTTCGAGCATAGTCGCGCGCTGCCCAACGCGGTGCGCCATCCAGGAATGAGATCCCCGGATTTCGCTGCGCTCAATCCGGGCTACGGCGTTGCGCCGCGTCGGGCGCCGCCGATTGCGTCTACGCTGATTCAAATTCGACAAAAACGCTGCGATTGAAACGCTGCCGCATCGCGACAGCGACACGAGACAGCGACAACACGAAGGAGATCATCAAATGGCGACGACGACACGACCAGCGACCAAGACCATAACCATGCCGCCCCCGCCCGAGGAATCAGTCCCGGAGCCAGTCACGCAGCGTAAGCCCGCGGACGGACGATTTCGCCTCCAGGTGGATCGGCAAACGAAAGCTTCGTATGCGACCTTTGAAGCGGCGGAAAAAGTGGGACTGGGAATCAAGAAGGAGCACCCGATCCTGCAGGTCGCGATCTACGACAGCGTCGAGAGCATGAACAAGATTATCGAATTGCCGTAAATCACGACTGCTGCGCGGCGAGGGGAGCGGGCATCCAATCGGCGGCAAGGCCGAGGTCGGCGAGGATCACCTGCGCCGCGTTGTAGGCGGGAAGACCGGTGATGTTGCCGCCGGGATGGCTGCTGGCGCCGCAGAGATAAAGCCCGGGAAGGTGCGTGCGGTAGGCGCCGGCGCCGGGAAACGGCCGGTGATAGCCGACCTGGTCGTTGGCGAAGGCGCCGACCAGGAGATCGCCCTCGCGCATGTTGGGGAGATCGCGCTCGGTGTCGAGCGGCGTGCGCGCAAACGAATCGATGATCGCGTCGGCGAGGTTGGGCGCGTGCGCTTGCCAGAGCTTGAGCATCGCGCGCGCGTGCGCCTCGCGCAGCCGGTCCCAATTGGCGGCATCGCCGTCGACGCGATACGGCAGTTTCTCCCACATGAACGCGGTGTGGCGTCCTGTCGGTGCTTGGCTCGCATCGAACAGTGTCGGGCAGGCGCCCCACATCACGGTCGGAGGAATGGTGCCGGCCTCGTGGTGGCGCACGATCTCGCCGAATTTTTCCACGTGGTCGAGGCCGAGGATCACCATGAACGCGCGCGCAAGCTCGGGGTGTTCTGCGCTGGCGCGGTAGCGCGGCGGCTCGGTGAGATCGAGGTTAAGCGCGAACAGCGGCGCGAGCAGATTGTAGCGGAAGCGTTGCGCGCGCTCGCGCATCTCGTGCGGGAGCAGGTCTCCGTCGAGGAGATCGAGGAAGGTCTGATGCGGATTGAGCGAGGAGGCGACGAGATGTTTGACGCGAATGAAGTCGCCGTCGCGCGTTTCGATGCCGACGACGCGGCCGCCTTCGACCACGATGCGCGTGGGCTCGGTGTTGAGGCGGATCTCGCCACCATGTTCGTAGACCGCCGCTTCGAGCGCGCGCGCCAGCGCCGCCGAGCCGCCGCGCGCCATCTGCGCCTTGGCCGGGCTCGCGAGCAGCGCGGCGATGTGATGGCCGAAGCCGGGTAACCGCAGGTCGACCTCGCGCAGGCCGTTGAAGAAGAGGAGGCCCGCCTTGATGGTGGGATGCTCGAACTCCCGCTCGACGAATTCGAGCGGCGAGAGCGCGCTCACGGCAGGGAGCCGCCGACCGGCGCTGGTGCGTTGAAGGAGTGCGCGACGCTCCTCGGACGGCAGCGGCGGCGAGCGCGCTTCGGGGCCAAGAATCTGCGCGACGATGGGCACGAACTCGTCGTGCCAGCGGCGCAACGTGTCGGCGTCGCGGGCGCTGAAGGTCGCGAACGAGTCGATGGTCTTGCCGATGTCGGTCCACCATTCGAGCGCGCGGCCGTCACCGGTGATGAGCGCGACATTGAGCTCGGGCTCGATCAGCTGCGCGCCGTGCCGCTCGAGCGCA
>CBFGVM010000456.1:0-3450 GCA_965652015.1 uncultured Alphaproteobacteria bacterium | reverse complement strand
ACGTTGCAGGCGCTGTTGTGTGTCGCCGGTGTCGCCTGTTGCGTGGCGATGGCGATGCCGCAGGTCCACATTGTCGCCTACTGCGGCGATCTTGGTTACGGCGTCGCGCGCGGCGCCGAAATGCTTTCGGTGATGCTCGGTTTCGGGATTTTCAGCCGCATCGCGTCGGGTTTCATTGCCGACCGGATCGGCGGCGTGGCGACGCTGCTTTTGAGCTCGACCCTGCAGGGCGTGGCGTTGTTGCTCTATCTTTTCTTCGACGGCCTGGCGTCGCTCTACGTGATCTCGGCGCTGTTCGGACTGTTCCAGGGCGGTATCGTGGCGATGTATGCCATCATCGTGCGCGAATATTTTTCGCCGCAGGAGGCCGGCACGCGGATCGGCATCGTGTTGATGGCGACCTTGCTCGGCATGGCGCTCGGCGGTTGGATGTCCGGCGCACTCTTCGATTTCACCGGCTCCTATCGCGCCGCCTTCGTCAACGGGCTGATCTGGAATCTGCTGAACGTGTCGATCGCGCTGTGGCTTTTGATGCGGACGGCGGGCGGAACACGCACCGCTGAGGCGCGGCTGGCGTTTGCTCGCGAGGGTGGGGACCCTCGCCCCTGATGGTTGCTCGTTCCGTCGCAGTCAGCGGAGGCTGACAACGCCTTCACTTGAGTTGATCGGCGACCTTATCGATGGCGGTCTGGATGCAGGCTTCGTCCTTTTCGCCGCCGGGAGCGCCGGAGGCGCCCGCGGCGCCAATCACCTCCTCGCCGACCTTGATCGGCAACGCGCCGCGCCCGGTCGTGAACCCACTGAGATACTGCGCCCCCATTTGCGGATTTTTCTTCAGCCGTTCTTCCATCTCGCCCGAGGGAATGCGGAAAGTGCGCGAGGTATAGGCCTTCTTGAAGCTGTTCTCCATCGTATGCGGCCCGGTGCCGTCGCCGCGGATCTGGACCAGAACCTCGCCGTTGCGCCCCACCACGGTCGCCGACACGCGGTAGCCGTTCGCGGCGCAGGCGGCGATGGCCGTTTCCGCGATGCTGATCGCCAGGGCGGCTGACAGGTCCTTGCGCGTGAGCAACTGCGCGCTCGCGGGCGTGATCAATGCACAGGCCAGGCCGATGGCGGCCAGGCGATACGACACAGACATGCTAAAGTCCTCCCCTTGATAGTCGCGAGACCCCGTGCCGGCGGTTTGCCGCGCGAGCCTATCCGATTTCACCCCCGTCTGTACGGCCCGAATCGGGGTTTCCCGTCAGCGCTTCCAATGTGGTATGCGGGCGGCAGCAAAAGGCAGGGAACGGCAGGCGAATGAGCGTACGGCGCATTCTGGTCACCGGCGGCAGCGGCTTTCTCGGCTCGGCCCTGGTCAAGGGGCTCGTGCGCCAAGGCGAGACGGTGCGCGTGTTCGATGATAATTCCCGTGGCGCCTTGCGGCGGCTGCGAGAGGTCGAGCGCGACATCGAGTTCGTCCGCGGCGACATCCGCGACGCCGCCGACGTCGATGCGGCCATGCGCGGCATCGACGAGGTGCATCATCTCGCCTTCGTCAACGGTACGGCGACGTTCTACAGCGCCCCCGATCTCGTGCTCGACGTTGGTGTGAAGGGCATCGTCAACGTCATCGATGCCTGCCAGCGTCACGGCGTCGGACAATTGATCCTCGCCTCGAGCTCGGAAGTCTATCAGTCGCCGCCGCGCGTGCCGACCGACGAAAGCGCACCGCTTGTGGTTCCCGATCCGCTCAATCCGCGCCTGTCCTACGGCGCCGGAAAGATCATCAGCGAGATGATGGTCATCAACCACGGCCGCAAGCATTTCGAACGGGTGCTGATCTTTCGGCCGCACAATGTCTATGGGCCCGATATGGGATTCGACCACGTGATCCCGCAATTCGCCGTGCGCTTGAAACGGGCAATGAGCAAGCATGCGAGCGGCGCAGTGCCATTCCCGATCCAAGGAAGCGGCGCCGAGACCCGCAGCTTCTGTCACGTCGATGATCTGGTGCAGGGCGTGCTGGCCATCCGCGCAAAGGGCGAGCATCTCGGCATCTACCACGTGGGCACGACTGAAGAAGTCAGCGTCGCCGATCTTGCCCGCCGCATGGCCAAGATCGCGGGCCGCGAGATCGTACTCGGTCCCTCGGCCGTGCTCGAGGGCAGCACGCCGCGCCGCTGCCCCGATATTTCGAAACTGGCCGCACTCGGCTATAGACCGCGCGTCCCGCTCGACGAAGGGTTGCCGCCGACGCTCAAGTGGTATTGGGATCACGAGAGCATGGCGCCGGCAGCGTGAGCCTCTCGGAAGGAGATTGCATTGTCGTTCCCTGCAAAAGTCGCCCGCGCCGCGGCTAGCGGCGCCAGCGTTCCGGTGGAATGCTGTCAGATCTGCGGCCACGCGCCGCTCTCCAAGGTGCTCTCGCTCGGCTACATGCCGCCGGTGAACCAAATGGTTGCCGTGGGCGAGGTGCCGCGGCAGCAGCCCTGGTTCCCGACCGATCTCTTGTTCTGTCCCAAATGCGAGCTGGTGCAGCTCGGCCTGGCGGTCGATCCCGTCATCATCTTCCCGCCCGAATATCCCTACACGAGCGGCACCACGAAACTGTTGCGCGATAATTTTGCCGAGCTCTATTCCGAAGCCTCGGCAATGCTCAAGCTCGGCCCGCAGGATCTCGTCATCGACATCGGCTCGAACGACGGCACGCTGCTCTCGAACTTCAAGGGCCACCGCGTTCTCGGCATAGAGCCGACCGAGGTCGGCAAGATCGCCAACAGCCGCGGCATTCCCACCCTCATGCGCTATTTCACCCCGGCGGTGGCCGCCGAGGTCAAGCGCGAGCACGGCCCGGCGCGGGTGGTGACGGCGGCGAATTGCTTCGCGCATATCGAGGACGTGCATGCGATCGTCGACGGCATTATCGATCTCATCGGTCCCGACGGCGTGTTCATATCCGAGTCTCACTATCTCATCGGCCTGCTGGAGCGGCTGCAATACGACACCGTCTACCACGAGCATCTGCGCTATTACTCGCTCACCCGTCTCGCGAATCTGCTCAAGATGCACGGGCTCGAAGTCTTTCACGCGCGGCCCATCCCGACCCATGGCGGATCGATCCGCGTCTATGCCGGCCGGCCGGGCGCGCACCCGGTCAAGGAGAGCGTTGCCAAGATGCTTGCCGCGGAACCGCGCGGCGAGGCGATGCTCGCGCGGCTCAAAGCCTTCGGCAACGACGTGATGCTGTCGAAACTCAGGCTGCTCGCCATGATCCGCGAGCTCAAGGAGAGGGGCGCGCGCATTTGCGGGATCAGCGCGCCGTCGCGCGCCTCCACGCTGGTCAATTATCTCGGTCTCGACGAGGCGATCATCGATTACGTCTGCGAGATCGCGGCTTCGCTCAAGATCGGCAAATGCATGCCGGGAACCTCCATCCCGGTGGTCGAGGAGAGCCGACTATTCTCG
>CBFGVM010000455.1:0-3451 GCA_965652015.1 uncultured Alphaproteobacteria bacterium | reverse complement strand
CACTGGCTCGAATGGATCAAGGCGCGCTCCGCCGACATGACGCCGGCACCGGCCACGCTGGGCAGTGCGCAAAACCCGCCGCTCGAGGCGGCGCCCGGCCGCTACGTCGTGGAGCGATAGATGCAGATCACGCTGCACGATGTCGAGGGACAGGTGCTACGCGTCGGCATTCGACGCGGAGAAAAGGCGCGCCCGCCGCTCCTTCTCTTCAACGGGATCGGCGCCAATATCGAGCTGGTCGAGCCGTTTCTCGACGCGCTCGATGGACCCGAGGCGATCATCTTCGACGTGCCCGGTGTGGGCGGCTCGCCGTCGCCCTGGGTCCCGTATCGTCCTTCGAGTTTGGCAAAGCTGAGCGCGCGGCTGCTCGACCAGTTGGAACACGATCAGGTGGACGTGCTGGGTCTGTCGTGGGGCGGCGCATTGGCGCAACAATTCGCGTTTCAGCAGGGCAAACGGTGCCGGCGGCTCGTGCTCGCAGCCACCTCGCCCGGCCACTTGATGGTGCCAGCTAAGCTCACGGTCCTGCTCAAGATGGCAACGCCACGGCGCTACAAAGACTCCAAGTATATGGAGCGCATCGCCGGCGACATTTACGGCGGGGCATTGCGCGGTTCGCCCGAGCTCGTGCACGGCTATCTGCGCCATGTCCGCTGGTCGAGCGATTACGGCTATTACCTGCAGCTGCTCGCCGGCTGTGGCTGGACGAGCCTGCCTTGGCTGCGCTGGCTTGCTCAGCCGACCCTAGTCATGGCGGGAACCGATGATCCGCTCGTGCCATTCGTCAACGGCCGCATTCTGGCAAGCCTCATCCCGGATGCGCGGCTGCTGACCATCGACGACGGCCATCTGTTTCTGGTCACCAACGCCCGCCAATCCGCCGCAATGATTTCCGAATTCTTGAGCTAAGCTTTCGTCGACAATTGGCCAATGACGCCGATATTTGAGAGAGCGCGCTCACGACGGGGGACGAGTAGTGGTTGATGTGCCGAAGAAAGTAGCCGTCGCTTGCCAGGGCGGTGGAACCCATGCTGCTTTCGCGGTCGGCGTCCTCACCGAAATCCTCAAGGAATACGAGAAAAAAAAGTTTGAACTGGTGGGCTTGAGCGGCACCTCGGCGGGCGCGCTGTGCACGCTGATGGTGTGGTACGGCCTTGCCCCGAAGAATGGCGACGCCGGCTCAGTGCGCCAAGCGATCGAGAGCCTCACAGGTTTCTGGGAGCGGTTTGCCGCCACCACGCGCGCCGAGAAGCTGGTCAATCTGCTTGCATACTCCACGTTCAGGGCGCAGGAGTACGAGTCCCCGATCCTTGGATTGAACTCCCCCGTCTTCAGCCTCAATCCGCGCGGCGCAATCAGCGCCGCTGTTTGCGCCGGGCTGCCGCTGCTGGGAGTGCGCCAGCAATACTTCGACTTCGATGAACTGCTGGACGAGGTCTGTCCGCAGTTCGAAGGCATCGACTGGCCGAATTTGCAGACTCGCCTTCTCGTCGGCGCGTCGGAGATCATGAACGGCGTCGAGACCGCGTTCGACTCCGACTGCAATATGCCAAACCAGGGAGGCAAGCACACGAAGCCAACCGCTACCGATACGCAGCCCTGGCGCGAGCGGCTCAAGCTCTCACTCGGCGGGGTCGTGGCTTCGGGAACGCTGCCCCAGTTTCTGCAAGCCAAGAAGATCGATGGCCGGTACTATTGGGACGGCCTCTACTCACAGAATCCGCCCATACGTGAGTTTCTGGCGGGCGTTCTCAAGGAGCACGTGCCTGATGAGATTTGGGTCGTGCGCATCAATCCGCAGCAATGCGACTGGTTACCGCAGTCCAATGCCGAGATCCAGGATCGCCAAAACGAGTTGATGGGCAACCTGTCGCTCAACAAGGAGCTGGATTTCATCCTGACCGTGAATGACTGGATTGCGAAGTTCGGCGGAGGCTTTGCCCAGAAGTACAAACAGGTGACGGTGCGCACCATCAAGATGACGGAGGAGACGGCCGCTGAATTGAAGTACTCGTCGAAGTTCGACCGCAGCGGGGGTTTCATGGACCGGCTGCGCAGGGAAGGCCATTGGGTCGCGCAGGAATGGCTTGGCCGCTGGCCGGATGTCGGCTGCTATCCCGACGATGCCGGCTACCGGTTGCCTCAATCGGCCGGGAGCTGACCTAACGGCCATCAGCCGGGCGCGCAGCGTCGTCAGTGACGTCGCTCAAGTCGAGTTTCAGGTCAGTAGATACGCCCGCGTCCTTCAACAGGATAAATTCGCAGCATCGGCGCTCAACACGCGAACGGCTTTGCCCGAGTGTGATGCCGTTTACACATCGGTGCTCCCTCCTTCCGCTAGAAATGCCGTACCTGAGGTGTGGTATCATTCTATCGTAGGTACGCCGCCGAGACGTCTCAGAGCGGTTCAGGTGTGGCCGAAGACTTGGCGGCCCACCGACGAGGTGATCGAATGAACTGGCACGAGCGCAGCACACTTCTGTCCGCCTTCATTGCTGCAGCGTTGCGTCGTGGCCCGGCGATGTCGAGGCGCGGGAGGTCGCGATCGAATACCGCTTTGCGGAAGATCGCCGTGGACAACTGCCAGGGTTAGCTGCCGATCTGGTCGAGGGGCGGGTAGCGGTGATCTTTGGCAATCTCTCGGCAGAGCGTTTTTGGGAAGTACCATGAGAGGCATCGCCGAGTGGCTCGCATCGATCGGCCTGGAAACGTACGCCCAACGCTTCGCCGAGAACGCCATTGACCTCTCGGTCGTCCGGGATCTGACGGAGCAGGACCTCAAGGATCTCGGAGTCCTGCTGGGGCATCGCCGCAAGATTTTGCGCGCCATCGCGGAACTTGATGGGATCGCTCCTGCATCGATTGAATCCGTGACCGAACCGGCGCCGCGTGACGAGGCCGAGCGCCGGCACCTCACCGTGATGATCTGCGATCTGGTGGGCTCGACAGCCCTGTCGGCCCGACTCGATCCGGAGGATATGCGCACCGTGATCGATGCCTATCACGCCGCCTGCGCCCGTATCGTGCAAGCCTACGACGGCTTTGTCGGCGATTTTCGGGGTGATGGGATATTGGCCTATTTCGGCTATCCCCGCGCCCACGAAGACGATGCCGAGCGAACCGTGCGGGCGGGGCTCGATATCATCGACGCTGTTGCGCGGCTCGAGACGCGCGCCGCGGAACCGCTCGCGGCTCGCATCGGGATCGCGACAGGCGTTGTGGTGATCGGTGACCTCAGCGGCGAAGGTGCGTTGTGGGAACATGCTGTGGTCGGAGACACCCCGAACCTCGCAGCGCGTCTTCAGGCCTTGGCCGAGCCCGGGACGATCGTCGTCGCCGCCTCTACGCGCCGCCTCCTCGGCGAGCTGTTCCGCCTGCGCGACCTCGGCTGGCACGAGGTCAAGGGGATTGCCGAGCCGGTCGCAGCCTGGGCGGTCGAGTGCGTATCCGA
>CBFGVM010000454.1:0-3454 GCA_965652015.1 uncultured Alphaproteobacteria bacterium | reverse complement strand
ATCACGGGTGCTCCGCCGAGCACCCCAACGTCTCTCGGCGCTCCGCCCACCCCTCGATCGGGGGTGAGTGAAGCAAAGAGGCAAAGCCCGGACGCAGCAATGCGGGCGCGGGAACGAGACGGGCTGTTTGACAAGTGAATCCCTAATGAGAATCCGGCCGTTGCTATCGCGTCCCGGACGCGGTGCAGAAGTAGGGTGGGCAAAATCGCGCGCCGTATAGTCGCCGCGTGGGCAAAGCGCGCGCTCGATTTCGCCCACGCGGAGAAGGCGAGCAGGCGCATTGCCTACCCTACCGCTCCACGCTGCGCTGCGGCCGGGACACGAACCGGGTAGCGGTGAAGAACCAACCTGCACGTGTAGCCGAATGCGGCCCCATTGTTTCGGATTGTTTTTAACAATGAAAAATACCAACTCAGACGTGTGAGCGGTGAGTGGGGCGAGCCGTCTCATCCACGGCGGTCGTCCGGGGCGACGATCGTAGGAATGCATTTTGGCGAAACGAACCCCAACAGCGTTTTTGGCCAAACGAAGCCAAGCGGCAGCGTGGGCGTGAAGGATCCAGGTCGCGCTGTTGAAGCTCGGCGGGCTAGCTCGCTGGCTCCTTGTTCAAAAACGCCTCGAGCGCTGAAACCTGCTTCTTGTCGCTCTCAAAATCGCGCGCGATCTGTTCGTAGAAATGCGCCGCGCCGAGATAAAGCTCGTGCGCGGAAGGATCTTCGCCGACGAAATCGGCGATCTCGTGCATCTCTGCGATCCAGCGATAGGACTTCGGCGGCATCTGCGCCAAGCTGCGCTTGAGCCAAGCCAGCATCTGCGGTTGGCTCGCCTGCAGCTCGGCGAACAGCGCATCGGCCGTTCCGCCGCGCGTCGCCGCGAGCATCATCACCGCGCCCAGGGCCTGGGTGCCTTTGGTGATGCCGGCATAGGACATCTTCATCGCCGAGGCCGCGTTCATGGGGCCGCTGAGCACGCGGACGTCGAGCCCGTAGTCCTTCAGCGCAGCAAAGCGCGGCGCGTCGGGGCCGGAAGCGTAGAATCGGGGGCCGGCGTCGGTTCCTTTCGGCGGCGCGCCGATGATGCCGGCATCGACGAAGGGTGAGCCGCTCGGCGCGATCACGGCGGCGATGCGCTCGGCGGTGCGCGGGCTCACCGCGTTGCACTCAACGTAGACCGGCTTGCTGTTGCTGACGGTCAGCGCCGGCGCAAACCGCTGCGCCAGCGCGACGGCGTCGCCCGGCGGCAGGATCGACAAGATGAAATCGGCCGCGACGATTTCCTCGTCGCTCGCCGCAACCATTCCCGCCGCGTTGGCGCGCGCGTTCGTTTCGGCGCTGCGCCCCTTGAGCGAGGTCAGCACTTTGAGGCCGTGATCGGTGAGCCGCTTGCCGACCGCGGCGCCCATCATGCCGGGCGCGATGACGGCGACCAAAGGATGCATGCATCGTTCTCCAATTTCGATCCCGGCTGCAGCGCAAATTTGCTGAGATCAGACAGTCTTGGCAAGGCACTCTTCCGTCGTAGGTGGCGCCGCTTGGCAACGGCGGCGGTTTCCGCTTTGCTCGGAAGCATCCATAGTTCACTCAGAATGGGAAAGCCGTGCCCGACAATCTCTCCGACGCCCGCTACCAAGTCGCGCTTGCCAATCGCATCCTGGCGAACGAAGGCGTGCTCGATGCGTTCGGCCATGTAAGCCTGCGCCATCCGAACGATCCGGGGCGCTATCTGCTCGCGCGCTCCCGCTCGCCGGGGCTTATCGAGCCGGCGGATGTTCTGGAATTCGCGCTTGATTCCGAGCCGGTCGCGCCGCCGAGGGTCTCGCTGTACGCGGAGCGCGTCATTCATGGCTGCATCTACCAAGCGCGGCCCGACGTTACGGCGATATGCCACCATCACGCGCCCGCGGTGATGCCATTCTGCATTGCCGGCGTCCCCATCGTTCCGGTCTTCCAATTGGGCGCGGCGGCGGGCGAAACGGTGCCGTTCTGGAACCAGCGCGACGAGTTCGGCGATACCAATCTGCTGGTGGTCAAGCCGGAGGAGGGACGCTCGTTGGCGCGCGCGCTCGGCCCACACGGCGCGGTGTTGATGAACAATCACGGAGCGACCGTGGTCGGGCGCGACCTGCGCGAGCTGGTGTCGCGCGCGATCTTCATGTGCCACAACGCCGAATATCAGCTGCGCGCGCAGCTCCTCGGCAAGGTCGCGACATTGACCGCGGGCGAAACCCGGCTCGCGGGCTCGCTCAACGCGATGCCCAATGTGACCAACCGGACATGGGAATATTGGACGTTGCGCCTGGGGCGGACCGCCGGACTCCCACCGGTGTCCAAGGCGCGGCCGCAGGCCGCATCGGTGACGCGCTCGAGGTCGCCTAAAACGCGGGCGCGGGGTCAAAAGGAAAAGATGAGGAGGACGCGATGAGATTCAATGTCGTGAGGAACGCGCTGAGGGCTTGCCTCGGTTCCATCCTTGTCGCGCTCGCCGCCACCGGCTTCACCACTGCACCGGCAGGCGCACAGGATCAGCTCAAAGCGGCGATCGGCCAGATCAACAATTGGGAAAACCAGGCGCCGACGCTGGGCCAGGACGCCGGCATCTTCAAGCGGCACAACCTCGTGCTGGAAAATGTCGGTACTCAAGGGGCGGGTGAGACCCTGCAGCCGGTCATTGCCGGCAGCGCCGATCTCGGCGCCGGCGTCGGCGTTGCCGGCGTCATGCGCGCGTTCGCCAGGGGTGCGCCGGTGCGCATTCTGCTGCCCGCTTTCACCGGGACCGGAGACCTCTATTGGTACGTGAAAGCGGACTCGCCGCTGAGAACCATCAAGGACATCACCGCCAATAATACGATCGCCTACTCCACCAGCGGCTCGAGTTCGAACAACCTCGTGCTGGCGTTCGTCGACGAGCTCGGCGTCAAAGCCAAGCCGACGCCTACCGGCGGCCCGCCCGGCACGCTGACCCAAGTCATGTCCGGCCAGATCGACATCGGATGGGCCGCCCCGCCGTTCGGCATGAAAGAGCTCAAGGACGGCCAGATCCGCATCCTGATCCGCGGCAGCGAAGTCCCATCGCTGCGCGGGCAGACGGTGCGAACGATCATTGTCAATGCCGACGCCTTGAAGAACAAGAAGGACGCGATCATGCGTTTCGTCCAAGGCTACCGGGAAGCGGTCGACTGGATGTACGCGGATCCCAAGGCGATCGACATGTATGCGCAGAAGATGAAGCTCGATCGGGCTCTAATTGAAAGCTCGATCAAGGAGTTTCACCCGAAAGAGGCGATGCAGACCGACGAGATGAAGGACATCGAGGGGATACAGCGGGATGCGGTCAAGCTCAAATTCATCGATGCGCCACTGAGCAAGCAGCAACTCGCCGAACTGATTCAGATTCCGCCGCGCAACAAATAATATCGATCGCGACGTTTCCCGCGCTGCGATGGCCCATTGCATCC
>CBFGVM010000453.1:0-3472 GCA_965652015.1 uncultured Alphaproteobacteria bacterium | reverse complement strand
GAGGCCGGTGGCGCGATTCACCAACACGGTCACGACCCACAGCACGACGCCAATGGCGATCAGGATGCCGGCAATCGTGTACTGGACGGAAGCGCGGCCGGTCCATGGGCCGGCCAGGAAGGCGCAAGACAGCGCGCCCAGGATCGGCAGAATCGTCGGCGTTCGGAAGTGCTTGTGATCGACCCGATCGCGACGCAGGACCAACACGGCGGCGTTGACCACGGTGAAGACGCACAGCAGCAGCAGCGCGGTGGTACCGCCGAGCGCCGGGACCTCGCCGACGAACGTGATCAGACCGAGCGCCAGCAGTGTCGTGAAAAGGATGGCAATGTAGGGCGTTTGGCGCGTTCGGTGGACCTTACCCAGCACCGCAGGGAGGACGCGCTCGCGGCTCATGCCGTAGACGAGGCGGCTCGCCATCAGCATGTTGATGAGCGCGCTGTTGGCAACGGCGAACATCGTAATAAAGCCGAATATTTCGACCGGGAAGCTCGGAGCGCCGGCCTGCACGACCTTGAGCAGTGGCGTCTCGCCTTCGCCGAGCTGCTCGGGCGCGACCAGCGTGATCGCGGAGATCGACACCAGGACGTAGATCAGCCCTGTGATCACCAGTCCGGCGAGCAGCACCTTCGGGAAGATGCGGGTTGGATCCTTGCATTCCTCCGCCATGTTGACGGAATCCTCGAAACCGACCATGGCGAAGAAGGCGAGCGTCGTCGCTGCGATCACCGGCCAAAACGCGCTACCGTCGCCCGCGGTCTTGAACTGGGTGACGCGCCCCACGTCGCCCTGTCCGAGCCCGATCGCCCACAGGCCGATCACGATGATAATCAACAGACCGCTGAGCTCGACCAAGGTCAGCACGACATTCATCTTCACGCTTTCGCCGACGCCGGGTAAGTTGAGCGTCGCGACGGCGGCAAGCAACAACAACCCTATCATCGGGATACCTATCCCGCCCGCCAGATTGAGACTAAACGACTGCGCCAGGTTGGCGGCGAAGGCGCGCGAGGCCGTCGACGCGGAAGTGATGCCCGAACTCATGACCGCGAAGGCGACGATGAACGTCACGAAGTGAATGCCAAATGCCTTGTGCGTGTAGAGCGCGGCGCCCGCGGCACGCGGATATTTCGTTACCAACTCGAGATAGCTGAAGGCGGTGATGAGGGCGACGACGAAGGCCACCAGGAACGGCAGCCATACAACGCCGCCGACCTGCTTTGCGACCTGGCCGGTGAGCGCGTAAATCCCGGTGCCGAGAATGTCGCCGACGATGAAGAGCAGGAGGAGCCAGGGACCCATGACCCGACAGAGGCCCGGTTCGAGCGTAGGCGCGGGCTGACTGCTGCCGCCGATGGCCACATCCGCCATTGGATTGCCTCCTTGTCGTTCCCGAACATTCAATCGGGCGAAATTCGCGCGGGTGGGACCGAATCAGCGCATCATCCGATGCGACGGTTGCGATCATCCACTGATCAGCCCCCGCTGAGTGGTCCAGATGTTAGTTTTAGATTGGCGCTTGCTCCAGCGTGGCCGGCCCGTAGGCATAGCGCAGCCGGCCACGCCGCGATTGCAGGGCACCTCTGGTGTCGGCCGTTTGCTGCACGGCATGCGTCCGGGAATGGCACGCCGCGAATGACCCGTAGCGGACATGGAGAGGACGGCGCTCCGCGGTGCAGCGTTTCGTCGGACCAAGGGGTGGCTAGATTGAAGAACAGGTCTTCCCAAGGACCTCGAGTTGGGTAGCGACGCTTTCGTCACGACCGAAAGGCGGGAGGGCGAATATGCAAATCTTCATCACCGGCGCGAATGGCTTTATTGGCGGCGCGGTTGCATCCGCCCTTGTCGCAGACGGCCATACGGTTCGCGGCCTCGTTCGCAGCAAGGCGAAGGCCGACGCGGTTGCAGCGTACGGCGTCGAAGCAGTCGTTGGATCGCTTGATGACGCGGCGCTGTTGCAGGCCGAAGCCCGGGCTGCCGACGCTGTCGTCAATGCGGCCAGCAGCGATCACCGCGGTGCGGTCGAGGCGTTGATTGCCGGTCTGTCCGGTTCCGGCAAACCCTTGATCCATAGCAGCGGCAGCAGCATCGTGGCCGATCTCGCCATGGGTGAACCGTCCGATCGCATCTTTCACGAGGCGATGCCGATCGAGCCGCACGCCGATAAGGCCGCGCGTGTCGCGATCGACCGGCTGGTGCTCGCTGCTTCCGGCATCCGCTCGGTGGTGCTCTGCAACAGTATGATCTACGGCAATGCCCTGGGGGCCCCGGCGCAAAGCGTCCAGATCCCCGCGCTCGTGCGCCAAGCCAAGGCATCCGGGGTCGCGCGGTACATCGGACGCGGACTGAACCGTTGGTCGAATGTACATATCGCCGATGTCGCGGCGCTTTATACGTTAGCCATCGCGAAAGCACCCGCCGGCACATTCATATACGTCGAGAGCGGCGAGGAGGCGTTGGCCGAAATCGCGAAGGCCATCGCGGCCCGGCTTGGTCTCGGCGCTTCACAATCCTTCTCCGCCGAGCAAGCGATCGCCGCCTGGGGTTGGAACATGGCAGCGTTCTCGCTCGGCTCAAACAGCCGTGTGCGCGGCAAAGCGGCGGCCGAGCTCGGCTGGTCGCCGACCCAGCGGTCAGTCACGCGGTGGATCGCCAGCGAACTCACTTAGGACTTGGAGTCGCATCGCGTCGCGAGTGGCCGTGCACATGACGGTGCCGCGACCGGTGTCTGTCAGTTGTTTCGCGATGCAATAGATACCCGGTCGCGTCCTTCAGGACGAGCCGGTCGGGCGGCGGCCGGCGCAGCCGGCATGCGCGATCGCCTGTCACCTATGTCCAGTAAGCTCGTTCGTTCTCTGCAATGGGGCCACTATCGAGGACCTCGCGCAATTTCGCCGCGAGCTCATCCGGCCAATAGGGCTTGCTTATCTGCCCGATTCCAGGGTCGAGCCCTCGTTGGAGCACTGAGTAGTCCAGATAGCCCGATGCGTATAGAACCTTTAGTCCGGGTCGCAGCCGCCGCGCCTCCGTCACGAGTTGAGGGCCATGCATTCCGCCGGGCATGAAAAGGTCGGTGAATAGGAGATCGATGTCGGTGTCTTGACGCAGGATTTCCAGCGCCTCGGCCGCGTTGCAGGCGGATAGCGCGCGATAGCCGAACCTCTGGATCAACCCTACAGCGAACGGGCGCACCGTGTCGTCGTCGTCGACAACCAGAATGGTCTCACCGTGACCTGACTGAGCTGGCATGACCTTTACCTTTCAAGGAGAGGGCACGCATCAGAGCGAGTCATGAGCGCTTGCCTCCCGATATACGGCGAGACCGCAACAGGGCATTACCGCAGCGACGCGTACTTGAAACCAGGCGGTTGAGCGTCATTCGTCGCAATCACGGGCGGGTTGATCGCCTCCATGCAAACCTCGCGATTGATCGCCATGAGTCCGTTGCCGGGGAGATAGATCGTACGCGACG
>CBFGVM010000452.1:0-3479 GCA_965652015.1 uncultured Alphaproteobacteria bacterium | reverse complement strand
ACTTGATTGTGATCTGCGACCATCGGCATGCCCTTGTTGGGCCTATACTGCATCGCAATATGGAACCGCTCGATTCGGAACCATTTAAGGAAATCTCTCATGCACGAACCGCTCCCTCGCGGCGGCCTCATCCGGAAACTGTGGATCAGCGAAGCCGACCAATACCGCGACCACCTCTTGCGGCTCGATCCCATCAGCCGCCGCAACCGCTTCGCCGGCCCGGTCTCGGACCAATTCTTGCGCGACTATGCCGATCTTTCGTTCGGCATTGATGCGCTCATTCATGGCTTCTTCGTCGACGGCACGCTGCGCGGAACAGCGGAACTGCGCCCGATCGGCGGGGCAGTGACGCGCGAGGCCGAGGCGGCATTCTCGATCGAGAAGCCATGGCAGAGCCACGGCGTCGGTTCCATGCTGCTCGAGCGCACGCTGCTCGCCGCACGCAATCGCGGCCTCAAATTCCTGCACATGGCCTGTCTCGCCGACAACAAACGCATGCAGCAGCTCGCGCGCAAATACGACGCCGAGCTAACTTTCGATTTTTCGAGCGTGGTGGGCGAGGTTGCGGCCCCTCTCCCGACACCGCTCTCGCTGATGCGCGAAATCCTTGCCGACGGCCATGGCTTTGCCACCGCCATCTTCGACGTGCAAACGAGACTGCTGAAGCCGGTGTGATTGAGCCGCTGCGGAACGAAGAGCGTCAGGCCGCCAGCGGATAGGCGGCCTCGACCAAGTATGGCCCCCCGCCGACCGACGCCCGCGACGAGAACAACACGAAGCGCGATACCTTGAACGCCGGCGAGCGGAACGGAGCACGCAGCGCGAGATAGTCCGCAACCTGCCGGCTCGACGATTCGCGCAGCCGCGCAAGCGAAACATGCGGCGTATATTTGCGCCCCTCCGGCTCAAGCCCGACGCGCTGCATCAGCCGCTCGTGCTCGGCCTGGAGTTCCATGAGGGCCTGTGCCGGTCCGAGCGTGGCCACGATCTGACGTGGCTTGCGCCCACCGAAGGACTTGAGATCTTCGATGCGTAGTTCGAACGCCTCGCGGCGCACGCGGCCCAGCATGGAGGCGATCTCGTGCGCAACGACATCGTCGACGTCGCCGATGAAGCGCAACGTGACGTGATAGTTCTCGGGATCGATCCAGCGCGCGCCTGGCAGGCCGCCACGCAGCATGGAAAGCGACTGACTCACATCGGAGGGAATTTCGAGACCGGTGAAGAGGCGGGGCATGGGGAACGACTGTAGGGCTGGACTTTGCATATAGGCCAAGTCACGGAGATTCGCACGCCCCTCGTGATGCTCACATGACACGTCTGTCCCGAACCCGGCGGATAAGCTCTTCGACCTTGGGCAAGATGCGCGCCACGATCGCATCGACCCCCACGGCATTGGGATGCAGTCCGTCGCCCTGATTGAGCCCGGCTTCGCCGGCGACCCCTGCGAGGAAGAAGGGATAGAGCAGGAGGTTGTAGCGGACGGCGAGTTCGGAATAGATCGCGTCGAAGTCGCGCCTGTAGTCGCTGCCGAGATTGGCCGCCGCCCGCATGCCGGCGAGCAGCACGACCACCCGCCGTTCCGCTAACCGATGGACGATTGCGTCGAGCGCTTGGCGGGTGACCTTCGGATCGATCCCACGCAGCATGTCGTTGGCACCAAGTTCGACGATGACGGCATCCGTCCCCTCCGGGACCGACCAATCAAGGCGGGCTAGCCCGCCGGAGGCAGTATCGCCAGAGACCCCCGCGTTGGTGACCTCAACAGCGAGGCCCTTGGCCTTGAGCGCCCGTTCAAGCCGCGCCGGAAACGCTCGGTCGGCCGGCAGCCCAAGGCCGGCGGTGAGCGAATCGCCCAAGGCCACGATCCGCACCGGCTGATCGGCGACCGCTGGCGCGCGCACGGGAAGCGCGAGCGTCAGCGCGATCGCAACGAGCGCAAACGTCTGGACGCGCGCCCCGCAACTCCCATATGACCGGGGCAACGTCGGCCGGCCCGCAATTAAATCCCTCAAAGAGCACCAGAACATGCAGGATACCTCGGGGCGCGCACAGCCGGCGATCGCGCTGAGCGGGGTCAATCTGTCGCTCGGGCGGGGCGCGGCTCGTGTTCATATCCTCAAAGAGGTCGATCTGCACGTAGGTCGAGGCGAGGCGATCGGCTTGGTCGGTCCCTCGGGCTCCGGCAAGTCTACTTTGCTCATGGTCACGGCCGGCCTGGAGCGCGCCGACACCGGCTCCGTCGTGGTCGCGGGCGAGGACCTCGACACGCTCGACGAAGACGCGCTGGCACGCTTTCGCGGACGCAATATCGGCATTGTGTTTCAGTCCTTCCACCTCATTCCCACCATGACGGCGCTGGAAAACGTTGCCGTGCCGCTCGAACTTGCCGGCCTCCACGACGCGCATGAGCGCGCGGCCAGCGAACTTGCGGCCGTCGGCTTGAGCGAGCGCTGGCAGCACTATCCGGCCGAGCTCTCCGGCGGCGAGCAGCAGCGCGTAGCGCTTGCCCGCGCGCTTGCACCAAATCCGGCCATCCTGATCGCCGACGAGCCGACCGGCAATCTCGACGAGGTGACCGGCGCCGAGATTATCGATTTGCTTTTTGCGGGTCATAAGCGACGAGGCGCCACCCTCGTACTCGTCACGCACGATCCGGCGCTCGCTGTCCGTTGCGACCGCATCGTGCGATTGCGCTCGGGGCGAATCGAAGCTGTCCCGAACCCCGCGTCGATGGGAGCAAAGCCGTGAGGCGTGGCGATTCGCCGTTGCTCTGCCGGGAGAGAGCAGTCCGGCCGTGCGGGAAGGAAGCTCGAGCGTGAACTCCCGGCCGTCGGTTTCTCACCCGGGCAGGGTTCATCTCTTGCCGCTGCGCTTCGCTGCACGCGAATTGCGCGCCGGCTTGCGCGGATTCTACGTGTTCATCGCCTGCATCGCGCTTGGCGTCATGGCGATGGCCGCCGTGGGTTCGCTCGCATCCGGGCTCGTCGAGGGGCTCGCGCGCGAAGGCCGCATCATCCTCGGCGGCGACCTGGCGTTCACTCTGAGCCTGCGCGAAGCCAATGCCGATGAACGGGCATTTCTGGAGCAGCGAGGCGGTGTATCGCTCGCCGCCACGCTGCGTGCCATGGCGCACTCGCAAGACGGGCGTACGACACTGGTCGAGGTCAAGGCGGTCGACGCTGGCTATCCGCTCTACGGTACGCTGGCGCTCGATCCACAACAGCCGCTCGGGCAGGCACTGGGATACCGAGACGGAGCATTTGGCGCCGCTGTCGACCCGGCGCTGCTTGCACGGCTCGACGTCAAACCCGGTGCCCGCATCATGGTCGGCTCCACGGCGCTCGACATTCGGGCGGTGCTGACATCGGAGCCCGACAGGTTGGCCGACGGCCTCGGCTTCGGCCCGCGTTTGCTGGTCAGCGAACAAGCACTGCGCGCGAGCGGTGTCCTGCAGCCCGGCAGCATCGTCCGCTGGC
>CBFGVM010000451.1:0-3483 GCA_965652015.1 uncultured Alphaproteobacteria bacterium | reverse complement strand
TCTTTGAGGCCGGCTTCCGCCATGGTCGGCACCTCCGGCACGGACGCGATTCGCGTCTGGGTGGTCAACGCCAGCATCTTGATCTTGTTCGCGCGGTATTGCTCGCGCACCGAGTCCAACTGGAAGAACAGCATGTCGACGTGACCGGCGACGAGATCGTTGATCGCCTGCGCGGTGCCGCGGTACGGCACGTGAACGAGCTTGGTGCCGGTGACGCGCGCGAACAATTCGGCGGTGAGGTGCGGCGTGGTGCCGACGCCTTGCGAGCCGAAATTGACCTTGCCCGGATTGGCCTTGGCATAGGCGATCAACTCGGCGACCGAGTTGGCGGGAAAATCGGACCGCAGCACGAGCGTATTCGGGATCGAGGTCATGATTGCGAGCGGCTCGAAGGCGGCAGGATCGAAGTTGAGCTTCTTGTAGAGCACGACGTTGGTCGTCAGCGGCGCCGGCTGCGCCGCGAGCAAGGTGTAGCCGTCGGGGTCGGCGTGCGCGACCGCCTCAGCGCCGAGATTGCCGCCGGCGCCCGGACGGTTCTCCACCACGAACGGCTGCCCCCACATTTTCGCCAGCCGATCTGCGATCACTCGCGCGGCAATATCGAGGCCGCCGCCCGCCGGCGCCGACACGATCACTTTCACCGCCCGGTTCGGGTACTGCGCCGCTGCATCGCCTTGCGCAGCGGCCTGGGCCGCCGCCGCTAACATCGCCACTGTCGCAACGATCGCCGGAATTCTCGCCATGGTTCGATCTCGCCGTTACCGTCTCAGTGTACTTCCTACGCCGCCTTTGGCACGGGCAGATCGCTGGTGAGCGCCTGCGCCATCCGCTCGATCAACGCCAGCACGTCGGGATGCTGTTCCGGCCGCCAGCGCGCGAGCATGTCGGCGAGATTCTTGCGCCGCGCGGCGACGATACGGTCGCGCATCGCGACGCCCGTCGACGTCAGTTCGAGCTCGCCGCTGGCGGTTTTCTCCGCAATTCCACGCGCGCACAGCGCGTCCAACGGGGGCACAAGCTGTCCCGGCGGGATGTGCAACTCGGCGCTGAGCGAAGCGAGCGTGATCGGCGCGCGCTCGCCGAGCCGCGCCAGCATCCAAAGCTCGGGCGCGGGCAGATCGACTGCGGCGCGCCGGGCGAGATCGGCATAAAGCCGCCAGCGATTTTCGTGCGCCACCAAAAGCGTGATGATGCGTTCGAGCTCCTCGAGCGAGGTGGCGTCGCGCGGCATCGCGAAGCTCTCGCCCATGCCTTCCGCCGGCGCGCCTTCGCGCAGCGGGTACTCGCGCAGCATCCAGGCGAGCGCAAAGCCCACGGCTGAAATGGCGGCCGCCACCAGGAAGACCGGACGCAGCGCCGCCATCACCGCCGTGATGTATTCCTCGTGCAGGTTGGGCGGCAGGCCCTTGACCGCCGACGGAATGACGGTGGCCAAAAAATCCATTCCGGGGCCCGCGAGCTGCGCGTGCAGGCGGTTGGCGAAAATGGCGCCGAACAGCGCGACGCCAAGCGCGCCGCCCAGCGACCGAAACAGCATGGTGCCGGACGTGGCGACGCCCAGATGCTTGTAGTCGACGCTGTTCTGCACCGCGATGATCAGCACCTGCATGACCATGCCCATGCCCAGCCCGAGCCACAGCGCATCGATCGCGGTCTGCCAGTCGTCGCTCTCGATGGTCAGCAGCGACAGCGCGCCGAGCCCGAAGGTCATCGTTCCGGTGCCGAGAATGGGGAACAGCTTGTAGCGGCCGAAGCGGCTGATGATGCGCCCGCTGATCACCGAGGTCGCCAGCATGCCGAGCATCATCGGCATCAGCAGCACGCCGGAGGTCAATGGGCTCACCCCTTTGACGACCTGAAGATAGATGGGAAGGAACGTCACCGCACCGAAGAGCGAAAGCCCGACGATGAATCCGACGCCGCTGGCGACCGCGAAATTGCGATTGCCGAAAAGGCTCATCGGCAGGATCGGCTCGGGTGAGCGCAGCTCGACGACGATGAAGGCGACGGTTCCGGCGACGCTCGCTGCGAGCAAGCCGAGCATGACCGGTGAGGTCCAGGGAATTGTCGTGCCGCCGAGCCCGGTGAACAGGATGACGGCACTGAGCGCGGCGGTGAGCAGGAGCGCACCGGTATAATCGATCGCGTGCCGGCGGCGCGTCGAGCGCGACGGCAGCACGGCGGCGATGACCGCCATCGCCAGGATGCCGGTCGGCAGGTTGATGTAAAAGATCCAGCGCCAGCTCAGGTGATCGACCAGGAAGCCGCCGACCAGCGGGCCGACGATGGTGGCGGTGCCGAACACCGCGCCGAAGAAGCCTTGATAACGCCCGCGCTCACGCGGCGGGATGAGGTCACCGATGACGGCGATGGTGATGACGATCAGTCCGCCGCCGCCGATCCCCTCGATCGCGCGAAAGACGATCAGCTGCACCATGTTCTGTGCGATGCCGCAGAGTGCGGAACCGACGAGAAAGACGGCGATCGCCACCTGCAGCACGATCTTGCGGCCGTAGAGATCGCCAAACTTTCCGTAGAGCGGGCCGGCAACTGTGCTGGTGAGCAGATAGGCCGTCACGACCCAGGACAGATAACTCAAGCCGCCGAGATCGGCGACCATGGTCGGCAGCGCGGTCGAGACGACGGTCTGATCGAGTGCGGCGAGCCACAGCGCCAGAAACAGCGCGCCGAACACCGCCCGAATGGAAGCCTGGTTCTGGTTGGATGCCATGCCTGCTCAACGAGAGGGGCCGCTCGCGCGACAGTGCGGCGGTAAAAACGTGGATGGCCGGGACGCGGCCCGGCCATGACGCCTTCTCGTTAGATCAGCCTTACGGCTGCAGCTCGGTGTCCCAGTAGAGATAGTCGAGCCAGCTGTCGTGCAGATAGTTCGGCGGAAAGCGCCTGCCGTTGCGGTGCAGATGATTGACGGACGGTTGGAACGGCATCTGCGTCGGCCGCATCTTGGCCTCGTCCATCGTCATGTTGCCTTTCTTGAGATTGCAAGGCGAGCACGCGGCGACCACGTTGATCCAGGTCGTGTGCCCGCCGCGCGAGCGCGGCAACAGATGATCGAAGGTCAGATCCTCGCGCGAGCCGCAATACTGGCAGCTGAACTTGTCGCGCAGGAAGACATTGAAACGGGTGAACGCGGGCTGGGTCGCGGGCTTTACGAAGGTCTTGAGCGAAACCACGCTGGGCAGCTTCATCTCAAGACTAGGGCTGCGCACCTTACGGTCGTATTGGGCGACGATGTTCACGCGCTCGAGAAAGACCGCCTTGATGGCGTCCTGCCATGACCACAGCGACAACGGATAATAGCTGAGCGGACGAAAATCCGCGTTGAGCACGAGAGCGGGAAAGCCTGCGGGGGACAAAATCACGGCACTCCTTGTCTCCTTCGCCTGCGAACCGCAGCGATTGGGCACAGTCTATAGGGGAGCATGACAGGATTGTGAAGCCCGTTCCGGGGCTTATCCGGCT
>CBFGVM010000450.1:0-3500 GCA_965652015.1 uncultured Alphaproteobacteria bacterium | reverse complement strand
CGTGAGTCAGGGCGAACAGCGCTCATGAAAATCGTCATTCCCGATGACTACCAGGACATGGTCGATCGGCTCGAATGCCTTGCGCTGATCCGCCATCACGACGTTGTGCGCTACCGCGAGCCGGCGCGCGATTTGAGCGAGCTTGCCGCGCGCCTTGGCGATGCCGACGTGGTCGTCGCCGTTCGCGAGCGCGTGGAATTCTCCCGCGCGCTGCTGGAAAAGTTGCCCAAACTCAAGCTCATCGCGCTGGTGGGCCGCAATGCCCGGACGATCGACTTTGCCGCCTGTACCGAACTCGGCATCCCGGTCGCGACGGGTACGAGCAATTCGCCGGTGGCGCCGGCCGAGCTTGCGCTCGCCTTGATCCTGGCGTCGCGGCGCAACGTGGCGCTCGAGGCCGAGCGCATGAAGCGCGGCGAATGGCCCTGCACGCTGTCGCATCGGCTGCGCGGATCGACTTTGGGCATTTTCGGGCTCGGCACCATCGGGGAGCTGGTCGCCGAAGGCGGCCGCGGGATGGGAATGAAGATTCTGGTCTGGGGCCGGAAATCCTCATTGGAGAGAGCCGAAGCGGCGGGTTATGCGCGCGCCGCCAGTAAACAGGCACTGTTCGAGCATGCGGACGTGGTGTCCTTGCATGTGCGCCTCACGCGCGACACCCAGGGCATCGTCGATGCCCACGATCTCGATCGCATGAAGCCGACGGCGCTGCTCGTGAACACCGCGCGGGCCGAGCTGATCGCGCCGGAAGCTTTGCTCGCCGCGCTGCGCAAGGGGCGGCCCGGCTACGCCGCGGTCGACGTTTACGAGCACGAGCCGGTCACCGATCATCCGTTTCTGTCGATGCCGAACGTTCTATGCACGCCCCATCTCGGCTGGGCGGAGTGGGACAACTTCGAACTCTATTTTCGCGAGACGTTCGAGCAGATCGTCGCCTATGAGCAAAGGCTGCCGCTGCGGCTTGCGAACCCGCAAGTGCGGCCGCGAAATTGAGCGTTCGGTCCGGCGATGCAAACACTGAGCGACTACATGGCCGCTGCCGGCTCGCGCCCGCTTCCGGACGAAGCGACGGAGCATGCAAAACACCATCTGCTCGACACGCTCGCGTCGATCGTCTCCGGATCGGAACTGCTGCCGGGCCAGGCGGCCCAACGCTACATCGGCGCACACGGGGGAAAAGGCGTTGCCACCATCGCCGGCACGACGCTCACGGCTGCACCGGCCGACGCCGCGCTTGCCAACGGCGTCATGGCGCACGCCGACGAGACCGATGATTCCCACAACACCTCGCGTTCGCATCCCGGCTGCTCGATCGTGCCGGCAGCGCTCGCGGTCGGCGAGGAACTTGGCATCGACGGCGCGCGCCTTCTTCGCGCCGTGACTCTCGGTTACGACGTCGGGACCCGGGTGGTCATGGCAATGGGCGGGGCCGAGTTCAGCTATGAGAGCAGCCTGGCCACCCATAGCATCGCCGGAACGTTCTGCGCCGCGGCCGCTGCGGCCTGCGCTGCGGGTCTTAACGCGCGGCAAATGCGCTGGGCACTCGATTATACCGCGCAGCAGTCCTCCGGCATTGTCGCTTGGCGGCGGGATACCGACCACATCGAAAAGGCGTTCGTTTTCGGCGGAATGACCGCGCGCAACGGCGTCACGGCTGGGCTGGTCGTGCGATCGGGTTGGAACGGGGTTGAGGATATTTTCTCGGGCGCCGACAACTTTTTCCAAGCCTATGCGCCAAAGGCGAAGCCTGAACGGCTCGTCGAGAAGCTCGGCGAAAGATACGAGGTCGTCCAGACCGACATCAAGAAATGGACCGTCGGCTCGCCGATCCAGGGACCGCTCGATGCGATCGAGGCGATCCGCAACAAGCGAGCGTTCGAATTCGATCAGGTGCGGCGCGTGAGCGTGCGCCTCGCCCCTTCGGTTGCCGCGGTGGTCGACAACCGCGATATCCCGGATATCTGCCTGCAGCACATGGTTGCCGTGATGCTCCTCGACAAAACCGTGTCGTTCCATGCCGCGCATGACAAGCCGCGGATGCAGGACGCAGCGATCCTGCGGGAGCGGGCAAAAGTGGAGCTGGTGCGCGACGGAGAGCTTGTCCAGTTCCTGCCGGTACGTGTCACCGTCGTCGAGATCGAACTGGCGGACGGAACGCGCCTTTCAGAGCGCATTTCTGCGGTGCGCGGGACGCCTCGCAACCCGATGTCTCGGACCGAAGTGATGGACAAGGCCCGTGATCTCATCGCCCCGATCCTGGGGCGCGAAAAATCCGAACGTCTGATCGACGCGGTCTATGCGATCGAAACGGTGACGGACATTCGAAATTTGCAGCCGCTCCTGCAACGCGGTTAGAGCGTGATGACGTTAGAGCGTAGGTGAACGAAGGCGCCCATCCTACCCTCTCCTTGTGATTACTGGAGCGCCCGCCTTCGAGCCATTTAGCCTTCCGGCAGCGGGATGAACTCGGTCTCGTTCGGCACCGGCGCGAAGCGTCCCGTCTTCCAGTCTTCTTTCGCCTGCTCGATTCGCTCTTGACGCGAGGAGACGAAATTCCACCAGATGTAGCGCGGGCCCTCCAAGGCGGCGCCGCCGAGGAACATCAGCCGCGCATCCCGCAATGCTCGCACCGTGATCCGGTCGCCGGGACGGAAGACGAGCAGCCGCGGGGCTTCGAACCTATCGCCGGCGATGTCGACCTCGCCCTCGACCACATAGATCGCCCGCTCTTCCTGATCGGGGTCGAGCGGCGCACTCGCGCCTGCGGCCAGCACGACCTCGACGTAAAGCCATTGCGAGAGCATGCCGACGGACGATGTCCTGCCGAAAGCAGATCCGGCAATCACGCGCGCCTTGACGCCGCCGTCCTCGATCAAGGGAAGGCTCGCCGCGTCGAAATGCTGAAACGATGGTGCCGTCTCCTCATGTGCCTGCGGCAGCGCGATCCAGCTTTGAATGCCGAACATGCCCACGGTGCCCGGCCGCGCGCCCGCCGGGCTGCGCTCGGAATGGGCAATGCCGCGCCCCGCGGTCATGAGGTTCATCGCACCGGGGGTGATCTCCAGTGCATTGCCTTCGCTGTCGCGATGCATGACGCGGCCGTCGAAAAGATAGGTGACGGTGGCCAGCCCGATGTGCGGGTGCGGGCGCACGTCGAGCCCCTGCCCGGCAATGAACTGAACCGGCCCCATCTGGTCGAAGAAGATGAAGGGGCCGACCATCTGCCGCTTGCCGTGCGGCAGCGCGCGGCGCACCGAGAAGCCGTCGCCCAGATCGCGCACCCGCGGAACGATGACCAGCTCGAGCGCATCACACGAGCGCTTATCGCCGAGCAGGGGATCCGTCGCGGGCATCCAGCTCATGGCCTCCTCCGTCACCTTCCGCGTTGCGTCACACGCCGCAGGCGCGCTATCGCCGCTCGTGCCCTCTCTTCATCGATCTTTGCAACGTGACGGAACGGGGGAGAGGATTCGCATCCATCAGTACCGCCGGTAACTCCC
>CBFGVM010000449.1:0-3545 GCA_965652015.1 uncultured Alphaproteobacteria bacterium | reverse complement strand
GTCGAAAGCGAGATCACCGGGCGTGCCCATGTGGAGCGCGATCGAGGCATCGGGAGTGCCGCGGGTTGCGCGTCCGCTTCGAGGTCATCGCGGTGGACGGCGACGGCTTGCGACGGGTTCCTCTAGGAGATCCGGTCTGAGGGACGAATCCCGTCGGAGCCGTGGCCCCGACGCAGGACGCCCTGTATCGCGACATCGACCTCGAGCTCTCCTGGTCGGAGGGGCAACTCCCCGAACGCGAGCGCACGAAGCACGTCCATCGGCTCCACCCGTATCTCGGCAAGTTCATCCCGCAGCTCGTCGAGGTGCTGCTCGAGCGCTACGTCCCCGCGGGCGGACACGTCCTGGATCCGTTCGCAGGATCGGGCACGACGCTGGTGCAGGCGCTCGAGAGCGGACGCGACGCGACCGGCGTCGACATCGCGGCGTTCAACGCGTTGCTCATGCGCGTGACGCTGGAAACCATTCTGGCGCATCCTTTCTCCATTGCCCTGACCTATGCCCGCAATTTTTTCATGGCGTTTTTTGTTACGGACAGTCCGTATACCTGGACGCATCGGACTTTCGGGGTAGAATGGACGGGCCGCTATTTGGCGCAAGAGGAGCAGGCGAGCGGCGACAGTTCGGCCCCCACTGTGCTCGCGCGCACGCTCGACCTGCTGTTTCCCGCGCTGCGCTTCCTCGTCGTCCTGGGAACGATCATCGTCGCGCCGTTTGCCTGGCGCAGCCGCTGGCGGATGAGTTTCGTCTTTTGCGTGACGCTCGTCGTCTACAACCAGGCCGCGGTCGCCCTCGCCGCCACCCCCGAGAGCCGATACACGTTCTACATCGTGCCGCCGCTGTTGGCGGCCGTGACCATGGGCCTGCAAGCCTATAGCGAGCGGCGCGCAGCAAAGCCTTTGCAAGCGTAGCGCAAGCGCGCGTTACGTCGGCTTCGCGTACGATCAGCCACTGGCGCGAATGGCGAAGGCCCGCTGTAGCCGATGAATGACGGCAGCGATGCCCCGGCCTTTGCTCGAAAGCGCGAGGCCCTCGGCGGTGCGTTCGGCATGGCCCTGGTCGAGCAATATCCCGACGCGCCGTCCGAAGCTGTCCTCTTCGATATAGCGCGCCAGCAGCTCCCGCTCCGGAAGGGCATGGTCTGCGGTCTTCGATAAATCGCCAAGCATCCGCAGCGACACCGATTTGTAGAGCGCGCCGAACAGCATCAGCACGCATAAGGTCAAGAAGCCATAGGCGGCGGAAAACGGCCAGAACGCCAGCCGGTGAAAAATCGCCGGCGAGACGGCGAGAAGCGCGACGTAGACCACGCCCGCCGAAGCAACGACGATGAGTGCAGGCGATCGTTTCGATATGCGCAGCAGGACGAGCACGACCGCGAGCCAAACGAGCGCACCCGCTGCGCCGAAAACGAATGCCTCGCTCATCCCGTCACCTTCAGCCCGAAAACCGCGATTGCCGCGCGATAAAGTATGCCGATGATCGCGCCGGCGGGCGTGAGCACGATGCGATCGCCTTGTCGGCGAACGAGCCGCGCCGACATGAGTCCGCCAAGCCGATGGCGCATGATCCAGCTTACGCCCTGCCCTTGCCGGTAGCTCGCGGCGAGCTCTGCATCGGTCATCGGGTGCTTGGCGCGAAACAGCGTCAACAACAGCCCCAGCGTATAGCCCCTCGACAGCAGGCCCCACGCTTCCAGGTAGACGAGGAGCGCGCCGGCGAGAAGCATGAGCGATGTCGCGATATCGGCTGCGCTCGACGCCGGCATGGCGGGAAGCTGCAACGCAATCACCCAAGCGGCAATGACGATCGCGCTGCTCGCGAGAAATTGCAGCGCGTTGCGATCACGCAAGCGCGGGACCCGCGCCAGCACCGCCAACACCGCCGGCAACACTGCCGCCGCGACCAGCGCGGTCACCACGGCTGCGCCGGCGGTAAAATCCAGATGGCCCAGCATCGAATGCGATCCCTGTTGGCTCGCTCAGATCAAGCATGGAGAGCGTGGGAACGGCAACAGCCCCCTACAGATACCTAGATCGTCCATAGAACAACATGCCGCAGAAGATTCGCGTCACCGTGCCATTGACTGGCTTGCCTAAATCAACCAAGTTGACCGGGTACTTCAACGGGGCGACTTGACCATGACGGAGGCGTCCCGTGCCGACGACGAATATCGTTTGGAATTGGGGTACCAATACTGACATCAATTTCAACCCTGCCACCGACATCCTAGATTTCGGCTGGTTTGCGGCTGACCAGTTCACCGTCAGCGAAGTCAATGGCACGGTCGTCATCGCGATTCCGTCCAATCACCAGACCTATACGCTGCAGCACACGACGCTGAGCGGTTTGCATCTTTCCAACATCGTCGCAAAGGACGCCTCGGCGATCGGCGAATGGACCAGTGCGCTGGACGCGCCGGTGACGCCCGCGCCGCCTGTGCCGCCGCAGCCTCCCGTCGTGGCGCCGCGCGGCGGCGCCCCCACGTGGGGGGCGCGCCGCGGCTACACCCCCCGCAGGCCCCAGACGGAGAACCGCGGCAGCTACAAAGCCAATTGGTGGACACAGGGAACCGATCCAGCACTGAACAACGGCGGCGTCGGGACTGGCAAGCCGTGGACCATCGTCGCGACCGCCGATCCGTCGCACGAGGTTCCCACGGTGCCGACCGGCCTTGCCGCCGCGACGACCTCGATGAGCGCCACCACGCTGACTTGGAACGCCTCGAGCGTGCCCGGCGGCGGCATCGTTACCGGCTATGCGATTTTCGAGAACGGCCACCAGATCGCGACCACCACCGGCACCACCTATACGGTCGCTAATCTCACCGCGGACACCGTTTATACGTTCGCCGTGGCGGCCCTCGATGCGGCCGGATCGTCGGCGGAATCGATCCCGATCTCGGTGCACACGGCGCCTTCCGTCGTGCCGCCCGAGAGCGGCGCGACGACGTGGTTGGCGAGCAGCATCTATACCGCCGGCATGACGGTGACGGAAAACGGCGTCACCTACAAAGCCAACTGGTGGACGCAAGGCACCGATCCTGCCCACCACAACGGCGGGCCCGGCACCGGTCAGCCGTGGACGATCGTCGCTGCGGCCGACGCATCGCACGAGCTTGCGAGCGTGCCGACCGGACTCGCGGCCGCGGGCACATCGAGCACCGCCACGATCCTGACCTGGAACGCATCGAGCGTGCCCGGCGACGGCGTCGTCACCGGCTACGCGATCTTCGAGAACGGTCATCAGATCGCGACCACCACGGGCACCGTCTACACCGTCACCAATCTCATGGCGGATACGACCTACACATTCGCGGTGGCGGCGCTCGATGCTGCAGGCGCGTCTGCCGGGTCGAGCCCGATCTCGGTGCATACCGCCCCGGTTTCGCCCGGCGGGTCCGGCAACTATGTGCACGAGTTCAGCCCCTATATCGATATGGCCATGCCGGTCGACGCCGATCTCGCCGGCATCGCTGCGGCCTCCGGCATCCATAATTTCACGCTTGCCTTCGTGCTCAGCTCGCCCGGCGGCATCGGCTGGCA
>CBFGVM010000448.1:0-3546 GCA_965652015.1 uncultured Alphaproteobacteria bacterium | reverse complement strand
CGCCAATCTCGACCCGTCTAATCGGGCAATGGCTGACGCGCTGGTGCAACAGCTCGCCCATCGTGCCCGAGTCGTCGAGGTTTCCCACCGGGATTCGGGGTAAGCCCTCCTCTAGGCCCGGGGCTGCGGCGGCGCTCGTTGAAATCCTTGGCCGCGCGATGCCCCCCTGCCCGGGAAGGTCGAAACGCAGGGAAACGCTCCGCATGGTCCTTTTGTTCAGCTTCCATTCATTTGCAAAATGGGTATTGTAAGGGGCGCTAAAGACGTCTCGTCTTCCGGCGCCTAGTGTATACGGAGGTGATCATGGCGGCGAAGAAGAAGAAGAAGAAATAACAAAGAGTGAGCTGCAGGATTGCAGTGAACGGGCTGGGACGCTGCTGAGCGTGGACCGCCTATAAAAGATGAGTAGGGCCGGCACTGCCGGCCCTACGTTTTTTAGTCCCCGTTGTGAGCGGACGCGGCTTCCCTTCCAATCATGGTCCGCGTCCAGCTGGCACAACTTGTGGTAGCAAGCCCCGACTACTCTCGCGGTCTGAGCTTGATCGGCCTTCTTTTCGGCGGTGGCGACTTGTTCTGGCTCGCTGCAGCCGATGCGGATTTCGCTGCGCTCAATCCGGGCTACTAGGCGACCAGCCGGTAGAACAGTTCCGGATCGACGTTGCCGCCGGAGAGAACCGCGACCGCGATCTTGCCCTTCACATCGATCTTGCCCGAGATCAGCGCGGCAAGCGCGGCCGCCCCGCCCGGCTCCACCACCAGTTTGAGCTCACGAAAGGCAAAGGCGACGGCAGCGGCGACCTCCTGGTCGCTGACGGCGGCGCCCGCGCCGACCAGTTCGCGGTTGATGGCAAAGGTCAACTCGCCGGGCGTCTGCGCCATCAGCGCGTCACAGATGGTGCCGGTGAGCGCGGCGTTCTTTTCCCGCCGCCCGCTCTTGAACGACCGGGCGTGATCGTCGAAGCCCTCGGGCTCCGCGGTATAGAGGCGCGCCTGTGGCATTCGCGCCTTCACGGCGAGCGCGATCCCGGCGGTCAGCCCGCCGCCCGACGCGGTCACCGCGACCACGTCGGGCGCCAACCCCTGCGCTGCCAAATCTTCGACGATCTCGCACCCGGTCGTGCCCTGCCCGGCGATGACCAGCGGATCGTCATAGGGCGGCACCAGCGCCGCGTGGCACCTCTCCGCGATCTCGCGCGCAATGGCTTGGCGATCTTCGCGCGCGCGGTCGTAGAGCACGACCTCCGCGCCGAGCGCCTCGGTGCGCTCCCGCTTCGGACGCGGCGCATCCGACGGCATGACGATGACCGCCGGCATGCCGAGCAGCCGCGCCGCCGCCGCTACTCCCTGGGCATGATTACCTGAGGAAAACGCCACCACGCCGCCTGCCCGCTCCTCCTGCGGGATAGCTGAGAGCTTGTTGTAGGCGCCGCGGAACTTGAACGACCCGGTCCGCTGCAGCGTCTCCGCCTTGAGAAATACGCGCCCGCCGGTGAGCGCATCGAGCACGGGCGAGGTGAGCAGCGGCGTGCGTAAGGCAACTCCCTTGAGCCGCCGCGCGGCAGCATCCACATCGGCGGCGGTCGGCAGCGGACGATCGGACGAGGGTTGCATCGCCGGACGGTAGCGCCGCCCCGGGCCACCCGGCAAGGGCACTCCAAGTGCAGGTCGCCGCCGGATAGAGTTTATTCGGATGTGCTGGAAGCATAATGGGGCCGCGCGTGCGGTGGTGTGCGCGCCCCCGCTTGCAGCTGAACTCGGGTTTACCCGTGTTCAGCCGCCTTCTTTAACCGGCCGAAGTCGGAAACATCCGACTTCGGCTGGAGGATTAGGGAGGGGGCGTGCAAAAAGATTTCATGGTTGACCCCCTCCCCACCCCTCCCCCGCAAGCGGGGGGAGGGAGCAGACCGAGTTCGCCACGCGCACTTGATGACATTTCACACGTGCATCGTGTCGCCCGGCCCTCCACGATTTTCGGCCGATGCTCCTACCTCGCGCAACGTATGGACACGGCGCGGGGGCAAAAGTGTACAATCGCCGTCACTCTCCCCCGCTAACGCTCGGATTGTCCCATGGATCTCGGAATTTCCGGCCGCAAGGCCATTGTGTGTGCCTCGAGCCGCGGGCTTGGCCGCGGCTGCGCCTTTGCGCTCGCGCAGGCGGGCTGCGAGGTGATCGTCAACGGGCGTGACGGCAAGACGCTCGAGGCCACGGCGGCCGAGTTGCGGCAAGCGACCGGCGCCAAGGTGACCGCGGTGATGGCCGATGTCGCGACGCCTGACGGGCAAGCGGCGCTGCTCGCTGCCTGCCCCGAGCCCGACATTCTGGTGAACAACAACGCCGGTCCGCCGTTTCGCGATTTTCGCGAATTGGCGCGTCAGCAGATGGTCGACGGCGTCATCGCCAACATGGTCGTCGCGATCGAGCTCATTCAGAAGGTCATCGATCCCATGTGCGCCAGGAAATTCGGGCGCATCGTCAACATCACGTCGGGCTCGGTGAAGATGCCGCTCGTTGGGCTCGATCTGTCCTCCGGCGCACGCGCCGGGCTGACGGCATTCCTCGCGGGCGTCGCGCGCTCGGTCGCCGCCTCAAACGTCACCATCAACTTCCTGCTGCCCGGCGCGTTCGATACCGAGCGGCTCGCCTCGAACATGGCCGCGACCGCAAAGAAGCAAGGGATTTCGATCGACGAGGCACGGACCCAACGGATGGCGGTCGTGCCGGCCAAGCGCTTCGGCACGGCGGAGGAATTCGGCGCCGCCTGCGCTTTTCTGTGCTCCGCACAAGCCGGTTATATCACCGGACAAAGCCTTCTCATCGATGGCGGTATATATCCTGGTGTGCTGTGAACCGAGCAAATTTGCACACTGTTGTCGCCGCGTGCGCGCCTAGCCCGCATGACCCCGCGATGCGAGGCCGTAAACCAATGGCAAAGCGACGTGGCAGGCCTACCCAGGATTTCGTTACCGTTTTGCCGCCGTGAGAGATGCGCCGGCGACGCCAGCGGCTGAAGTTCTCGTATCTGCGGCTTTTCCTGCGGAAAGTGACGCTCTCATTACATCTTGGTTCAGCAAATAGAAAGATACAGCCAGCAGAACCACATCCTTCGCCAGGAAAGGGACGTTGCCCGCCATCGCCGGAAACCCCGCAACCGGATCCCAGCCGTTCGGCATGAACGGGATAATGGTGACGGTCGATACGAATGTCGCGCACGAGCCAAGCGCTCCGAGAATTCCAAATTTCTTGTTCCAGAATCCCAGGAACAAGAGCGCAGCGATCAGCCATTCCGAAACCCCTAAGAACCAAGTCGCGCCGCGGATGCCGAACACAGGGTACATCCAGAAAATGAGAGGGCCGTTGCTGATATACGGAATCAGCACCTGAGCCTCGTACTCGAACCATTTCTGATAACCAAACGCTAAGAAGATGAACACCATCGATGCTCGAACCAGCTGGTAGTCGAGATCCTCTTTGAGAAGCCCGAACCTCATCAATATGCTTGTGAGGGCGTTCATGATTGACTCCCGGTTGGATTTACAGAGCTAA
>CBFGVM010000447.1:0-3547 GCA_965652015.1 uncultured Alphaproteobacteria bacterium | reverse complement strand
CCGGGCGTGGTGTAGTCGATGACCAACATCCGCACCGGCCCATCGCTCTGGGTCTGGAGAATGAAACGGCCTTGGAATTTCAAGGTCGACCCGAGCAGTACGGCAAGCACGATCCCCTCGCCCAAAAGCTTCGCCACCGGCGCGGGATAGCGGTGACGCGACAGAATCGTGTCGATGGCCGGGCCAAAACGCACGACCCGGCCACGCAGATCGAGCGCCTCCACCTTGAAGGGCAAGATCGTGTCGTCGACGGAAGTCGCCGCTGGCGCGCGTGCTGGAATTTCGATGTGGGGATCGGACATGATGGCTTTTATATAGTGCCGAGCGGCGAAAGATGCCCCCGGCTTTGATTTTCAGCGCAAGCGGCAACGTTACCGTGCGTTCAAGCACCACGCCAAAATGCCTTTGTGGGCGTGGAGGCGGTTCTCGGCCTCGTCGAAGACGACCGATTGCGGCCCGTCGATCACCTCATCCGTGACCTCCTCGCCGCGATGGGCGGGCAGGCAGTGCATGAACACCGCATCCCGCTTCGCCAACGCCATCAGCCGGGCATTGACTTGGTAGCGCTTAAGCAAGTTGTGGCGACGTTGGCCGTCCTTGTCCCCCATCGACATCCACGTATCCGTCACGACGCAGTCAGACCCCTTAACCGCCTCCTCGGGCTCGCTGCCGATCTGGATCGCGGCACCCGAGCTCTTGGCCCAGTCGAGCAGCCACTTCTTCGGGGCGAGCTCGGGCGGCGTCGCCACCCGCAGGCGGAAGTCGAAGCGCTCGGCGGCGTGCATCCAGGAGGTGAGCACGTTGTTGGCATCGCCGGTCCAGGCCACCGTCTTGCCGCGGATCGGCCCGCGATGCTCCTCGAACGTCATGACGTCGGCGAGCACTTGGCAGGGGTGCGAGCGACGGGTCAGACCGTTGATCACCGGCACCGTCGCATGACGCGCGAGCTCGATGAGCATGTCGTGATCGAGCGTGCGGATCATGATGATATCGACGTAGCGCGAAAGCACCCGCGCCGTGTCGGCGATGGTTTCGCCCCGGCCGAGTTGCATCTCCTGCCCGGTCAGAAGGATGGCTGCGCCTCCGAGTTGGCGCATGGCGACGTCGAAGGAGACCCGCGTGCGCGTCGAGGGCTTGTCGAAGACCATGGCCAGCGTGCGCCCTTCGAGTGGCCGCGGACCGCGCTCGCGCCGCGCCTTCATGGCGCGGCTCGCCTCGATCATCCCCTGCAGCTCGAGGGCGGGGATGTCGATCAGGTCGAGAAAGTCGCGGCCCTTCATACAGCCGCTCCCACCTTCTGCGGTCTTCCCTGCGTCTTGGCGATACGGGCGCAAGCGCGCTCGAGTCGGCGAACCGCTTCGGCGACCTCCTCCTCGCTCACGATCAGCGGCGGCAAGAACCGTACCACGTTGTCGCCGGCCGCGGCGGTGATCATCTTCTCCGCCCGCAGCTCGTCGACCAACTCGGCGCTGGGAACCACCGCCCGCAATCCGACCAGAAGCCCCTCGCCGCGCAACTCGGCAATGATCGTGGGATAGCGATCCTTGATCTCCGCGAGCTTCTGCTTGAGCACCAGAGAAACCCGGCGCACGCGCTCAAGAAATCCATCGGCAAGCACCACGTCAAGCAAGGCGTTCGCGGCCGCCATTGCCAGCTGATTGCCGCCGAAAGTCGAGCCGTGCGTGCCCGTGGTCATGCCCTTGGCGGCCTCGCTGGTGGCGAGGCACGCGCCGAGCGGAAAGCCGCCGCCCAAAGCCTTGGCGAGCGCCATGATGTCGGGGACAACACCGCAGCGCTGATAGGCGAAGAGTTCCCCGGTTCGGCCGATGCCCGTCTGCACCTCGTCGAACACCAGCAACAAGCCGTGCTCGTCGCACAGCCGCCGCAGCGCCCGTAAGAATTCGTTCGGCACCACGCGCACGCCGCCCTCGCCCATGATGGGCTCGATCAGGATCGCGGCGGTTTGCGGCCCGACGGCGCGCTTGGCCGCTTCGAGATCGGCGAACGGGACTTGATCGAACCCGTCGGCGACCGGACCGAAGCCGTCGAGATATTTCTTCTGGCCGCCAGCGGCCAAGGTCGCGAGCGTGCGTCCGTGGAAGGCACCCTCGAAAGTAATCATGCGGTAGCGTTCGGGCCGCCCGCTCGCCGACTGATATTTGCGCGCCATTTTGATGGCGCACTCCATGGCCTCGGCGCCCGAATTGCAGAAAAACACCACGTCCGCAAAGCTTGCCGCGCACAGCCTCTCGGCAACCCGCTCGCTCTCGGGGATGCGATAGAGATTCGACACGTGCCAGACCTTGTTGGCCTGGTTGGTGATGGCCTCGACGAGGTGCGGGTGGGCATGGCCAAGTGCGTTGACGGCCACCCCCGAGGTGAAATCGAGGTAACGCTCGCCGTTCGTCGCTATGAGCCACGCCCCCTCGCCGCGCTCGAAGGCAAGATCGACGCGCGCGTAGGTCGGCAGCAAATGCGAGCTTTGGTTGTTACTCATCGAGGAGCCAACAATCAGCGGAAACGAAATGTGCCGCCTCTGCGGGCGGCACCGTAAGGTATTCTATTGCTGCGCGGTCCGCTGTCAACATGATGGGGGACGCCATGGCAACGCCGTTAAACGCTCGCGCAATACACAGCCGTGCAGATAAGTGTGGACGCATGGCCTTAACGTGGCCAGAACATGTGGACGCAGGCCGGCCGGACTCTTGCGCCTGACTCCCGCCATATTGTAGCTTTTTCATTGTCGAATACGACATTTCGTGCGGCGGACAGTTATTAGCGTAAATCGGTGGCGCGGGTATGCGTCGGGCCAACTGATCGTTGCCCAGGCCCGCAGTGGGATTCTGTCCGGACTTCTCCGCCGCGACGGCTGGCGAGGATTTGGCCATGACCTGGACCGATGAACGCGTTGAAATGCTGAAGAAGCTGTGGGCCGACGGGCTGTCGGCGAGTCAAATCGCCGCGGAGCTTGGCGGCATCACTCGCAATGCGGTGATCGGCAAGGTGCACCGCCTCGGCCTTTCGGGCCGCGCCAAGTCGCCATCCTCGGCTGCTCCCCGCCCGCGCAAGCCGCGTGCCCATTCGCACATGCTGCGAGTTTCGCGGCCGTCGATACGCGGCAACACCGCGCTCGCCCACGCCTACGAGCTCGACCTCGAGCGCGAGCCGGAGTTCCTCGACAACGTCATCCCACTGGGCCAGCGCCGCACCTTGCTGGAACTTACGGAGGAGACTTGCCGCTGGCCGATCGGCGATCCCGGCCAGCCCGATTTCTTCTTTTGCGGAGGGCAGACCATCACTGGGCTCCCCTATTGCGCCTACCATTCACGGGTCGCCTATCAGCCGCCGCATATGCGCCGCGAGCGGCGGTCGTTGCGGGGCTGAGCGCTAACAGCCAGATTGGCGGCGATCCATCGAAACCGTCATGGCCGGGCGTCTTTTGTCATCGAGGAAAGCAAGACGTGGATGCCCGGCACAAAGCCGGGCATGACGAGCGTAGAGGGCGTTGCAATGGTTCAGCCCGCCTTCCCGAACCGATCGTCGAGCG
>CBFGVM010000446.1:0-3552 GCA_965652015.1 uncultured Alphaproteobacteria bacterium | reverse complement strand
ATCCCTGCCCTCACTCCATCGCCTCCTTAACCAGCTGCGCCTCGGCTTGCGCCAGCAGCGCTTCGGCTGCTTCGCCGTAAACCGATTCGCGGCCAATTTCGAGCATGACCGGCACCGCAAGCGGCGAGACGTGATCGAGCGGCTGATGGACGATTCGGCCGCGAATCCGAGAGAGCATCTCGCCGAGACGGCGAACGTCGAGCAACCCGGTCGCGGCGTCCGCGCGCGCCGCGCGCAGAAGGATGTGATCGGGCTGATGGCGACGCAGCACGTCGTAGACGAGATCGGTCGAGATCGTAACCTCGCGGCGCGACTTCTCCTTGCCGGGGAAGCGGCGCTCGATCAAGCCCGCGACGATAGCGCAGCTGCGGAAAGTGCGCTTCATCAGCGCAGATTCGGCAAGCCAAGCTTCGAGATCGTCGCCGAGCATATCCTCGTCGAAGACGCTCGCCAGCGATAGCTCACCGCGCTCGAGATTTTGTGCGATGTCGCCCAGCCCCCAGATCGCAAGCGCATATTCGTTGGCCACGAAGCCCAGCGGGCGCAGCCGCGCCCGCTCGAGCCGGCGCGTGAGCAGCATGCCGAGTGTTTGATGCGCGAGCCGTCCCTCGAACGGATAGCAGACCAGATAATGCTTGTCGGCGCGAGGAAAGGTCTCGACCAGCAATTCCTGCGGCCGAGGCAGCAACGAACGCCACTCCTGGATTTCCAACCACCGCCGGACCTGATCGGGCAGCGATCGCCAAGCATCGCGATCGGAGACGATCTCTCTCACGCGATCGGCCAGATAGGTCGAGAGTGGAAATTTTCCGCCCTCGTACGCCGGCACCTTGGGCTCCTGCGCGGTGGTGCGCGAAACGTAAACTTCCTCTTCGACCAGCGCCTCGTATTTCAAGATTTCTCCGGCGAAGACGAAAGTATCGCCCGGAACCAACGTCTCGATGAAATATTCCTCGACCTCGCCCAGAATCCGCCCGCCGCGCGGAATCATCTTCGAGGCGCGCGAGCGCACGAGTCTCACTTTGAGCATATCGGCCTCGACGATGGTGCCGACATTCATGCGATAGCGCTGCGCCACGAGGGGATGGCTCACGCGCCAGCGGCCGTGCTCGTCTTGCCTGATCTTGGCGAAACGCTCGTAGGCTTTGAGCGCATAGCCGCCGGTGGCGACGAAGTCGAGAACCGCGTCGAAGTCGGTGCGCGCCAGGCCGGCATAGGGCGCAGCGCTTTTCACCTCGGCGTAGAGCGCGTCGGCGAGGAACGGCTCGCCGCAAGCCGAGCCGAGCAGGTGTTGCGCAAGCACATCGAGTGCGCCGGTGCGCGCTGCCGGGGTGTCCTGTGCGTCGTCGGCGATGGCGGCGAGCGCCGCGGTGCATTCGAGCACCTCGAATCGATTGGCCGGAACCACCACGCCTTTCGAGGGCTCCTCCATGCGATGATTGGCGCGACCGATGCGCTGTAGCAGACGCGAAGCGCCCTTGGGCGCACCGACGTTGATGACGAGATCGACATCGCCCCAGTCGATGCCGAGATCGAGTGAAGAGGTGGCGACGACACCGCGCAGCCTACCGTCCGCCATCGCCGCCTCGACCTTTCGGCGCTGCGCCACGTCCAGCGAGCCGTGATGAAGCGCGATCGAAAGCGCATCGTCGTTGATGCGCCACAGCTCCTGGAACACGCTTTCGGCCTGACTGCGCGTATTGACGAAAACGAGCGTGGTATTGTGCTGCTTGATCAGTTGGTAGATCTCCTGGAGCGCGTGATGGGCGGAATGCCCGGCCCAGGGGAGTCGCTCAGCGGTATCGAGCATGCTGACATCAGGAGCCGCGCCGCCCTGCGCCACGACGAGGTCGGCCATTGCCATCTCGGGTTGTTGCGGCACGAGAAAGCGGCGCAGATCGTCTGGCTCGGCCACGGTCGCGGAAAGTCCGACGCTGCTGAGGTCGGGCGCAAGCGCGAACAACCGTGCCAACCCGAGCGACAGCAGATCGCCACGTTTCGACGTCACCAGCGCATGCAACTCGTCAAGCACCACCCGCTTGAGCGACCCGAACAGATAGGGTGCATCGGGGGAGGCCAGGAGCAGCGCAAGCTGCTCCGGCGTGGTGAGCAGGATGTGGGGAGGATCACGGCGCTGGCGCTGGCGCCTGGAGGCGGGCGTGTCACCGGTGCGCATCTCGATACGGATTGGCAGTCCCATTTCGGCGACTGGCCGTTCGAGGTTACGCGCGATATCGACCGCAAGGGCCTTCAGCGGAGAGATGTAGAGCGTGTGCAGTCCGCCTTCGCGCCGAAGCCCTCGCCCGGTGGAGACGAGTTGGCGTAGCGGGGGCGACCCGCCGCGCTGCGCGCTAGCGCCAAGCCCGGCGCGGGAACGTGGTGTCGCCGCGATGCGTGATGGCGCACCTAGCTCTACTAAGCTGGGCAAGAACCCCGCGAGCGTCTTGCCCGCCCCGGTGGGCGCGATCAGCAACACGGAACGGCCGGAGCGCGCCTTGGCCAACAGTTCGAGTTGATGTGCGCGCGGAGCCCAGCCGCGGCTCGTGAACCAACGCACAAACGGCTCGGGCAGGAGCGAAGTCGTATCGAGCACATTCATCATCGGGCAACGAACGGCGCGACGGTTCGTTGCAGGCTAATTTCCTGCAAGCGCCCGCTCCACGAAGGCGCCGGTATGGCTCTTCGACAGATCCACGGTTGCAGCGGCGACGGAAGGATCGAACACCTTGAGCACCTGATAAGCCGTCTCGACCGCGCCAGGAACGAAGTGGCCGTCGGGCGAGTACATCGCCTGGCTTGCCGCCAATGCCCTGACGTAGACGTCACGATTGCCGAGCGCGTACTCCTGGGGCACCGCTTTCACGATCTCCTCGGCCGAATGCATCGACATCCATTTGAGCGCGCGCACGAAGGCGGTAACGACGGCCTGAACGGTGCGAGGATTCTTCGCGATGAAGTCCGGAGTCGTATACACAACGCCGCCGGGATATGGACCGCCATAGACCGCCTGGGTCCCCTCCGGCGTGCGCGTGTCCGCCACCACGTTGATGAGACCTTCGCTTTGCATGAGGCTGATCATCGGATCGGAGCTGACGATGGCGTCGATCTCTGCCCGGCGTGCCGCCGCGACCGCTGTCGATGTTACGCCGGTTCCGACGAACGAGGCGTCATCGGCCTTGAGTCCGCTGCGCACCAGCATGTAGGCCGCCATGAAGTGGGTGCTGGAGCCGGGCGAAGTGACCCCGATCTTCAATCCTTTGAGGCTCTGGGGGCCGCGATAGACGATGGACTTCGACGCGATAGTGGCGAGCACGAATCCGGGATAGCGCCCAAATTGCGCTACTGCGACGATCGGCTGGCCTTTAGCCTGCATCTGAATGGTGTGATCGAAGGTGCCGACCCCCACCTCGGCGCTGCCGCCGACCAGCGACTGCAGGGCACGGGCGCCGCTTTGCACATCGGCAATCTCGACATCGAGCCCCGCGTCTCGGAAGTAGCCAAGCCGCTCGGTGATCGAAAGCGGTAGATAGAAGATCGCCGATTTGCCACCGA